>NZ_JAEDXW010000033.1:0-48612 GCF_036877565.1 Edaphobacter sp. HDX4 | reverse complement strand
GAGGTGGGCGCGATAGCCAATAGCCTCTCCAGAGTTGCGTAAGACAGGTTCCGATAGGATCGGGCCAACAAGTAGTCGGCGTCCAAATCCATAGGACGCAGCTTGTGCAACTTGTTGAGATCGGATGCTGCGGCTTTGAAATCATGCCGGTTGTAGCTCGCAACACTTCTCTTAAATAGATCCGTTGGCTTCTGTAGCTTTACAGAACTTCCAGATGTCGCCCATTCCGGCGCAGATGGGGCGTCCCCGTCCTTACTGAGAAGTACCTGTGCGACAGTGAGAGCAAGGTTTTTCTCTGCGCTCGCTTGTTTCCCTTCGAGAAGCACCATAGATTCTCGGAGCTTATTCTGCAGCTGCTCATCGAGCGAGATATTTGCGTCTGGGTATGTTCGTGGCAAGCCAAGAGCGTTCCAAGTTGCTTCCGGCGAGAGATGGTTCGCCGAGTGGAGCAGGGAGATAGCCTCGTCTACATCCCCCTTTAGCAACTGAACTTCCGCCAGTCTTGCAAGCGACGCCGCTGAGTTTGGATTCATCTGAAGTTCGAGATGATACTCTCGGGTCGCATCGTCCAGTCTTTGCGTAGCAAGAGCTATCTCCCCCAGACCAAAGTGTGCACCGGGCCAAAGAGGATCTTCCGACAGGGCCCGCTCGTAATGCGCCATCGCCTTATCCCATGAGTGTTCGTCTTTGTAGATATCTCCGTAAATCTGGTGGAGAAGCGGCTTTCCCTTTGAAGCTGAGAGAACAGATTGAACAATTCGATCGGCTGCTTTGCGATAGGCTTCGCCTAGGTCCAGCAGGAGAGGCGCATCGGATGGAAAGATATTGCTTGTCTCCTCAAGCTTTACGAGTGCCCTGGAGATCTGGCCGTCCTCCCAGAGCGCCCTGCAAAGCCAGGTATGTGCCTCTCGGTTCTTAGGCTCAATGCGGACTGCCTCGGTGAGATACGGAATTGCAAGGGCAGGCCGTTGCAGCCGCGCATAGTCAATGCCGATAAAAAAGCTAACTCCCGGAAGACCTGGCTTCAGTTTCTCTGCCTTCAGAAGAGTTCGAGCCGATTGCTCATAGCTTTCTTGGGCACTGTAAACCAGGCCTAGACTTGCGTAGGCCTCTGCAGTTTCTGGCCGTAGACGAATTACCTGCAAGTATTCATCGGCCGCTACATCGAGGGATCCCGAGTTCTGGGCTGTCTGAGCGGCCTTGAAATGTCGGAGCGCTTCATCATCCACGCCTTGGGAGTGGGTAAATGAGCTGCTTACAGTGACCAATAAAGTGAGCAGCCCTAGCTTGTGTAGCTTGCAACTTTTGCGCAGATTAGCACTCGATCGCAAAATCTGGCCTATGGGATTCCTCCTTCGGATCCCATAAGCCAGGTTTCGTGTTGAAGCGGAAATCACCATAGCCCGATCAGAATGTTAGCCTGAAGTTAGCCTGCATTGTTCTACTCGATGGTGAACTTACATTATTGTTGATCTCCGCGCTCGGTCCAGTTCCGCAAGTGAACTGTCCGAACGTTGGAGTACCGACGACTTGATTTGGACAACCCCATCCATGCCGGTTGAAGATGTTGAAGATATCAAATCTGAATGTTAGAGCGACACCTTCATGGAACAGCGGGATTCTCTTGGAGGCCTGTAGATCTTCGCTCTTATGTGCGAAATATCTGGCTCCCCCAAGTAATCTTGGCGCATTCCCGAAGGTATAGTTCGGTGCGATGGTGAACGCATTAGGATTCAGCTTCCTCGAAACACCGAATATATATGGCCCTCCCTTGAACCCGGAAACATTTTGTCCGGGAACAACGTTCGGTCGAGGATTTCCTCCAGTCGCTTCTCCGGCAAAAATACCAGAGGTCCAGCCGGTTTGTGTGGCAAACATAGGAAATCCGCTGGAGTAGGTATCTACGCCGCCGACCATCCAACCACCCGCGAGAACCTCAGTCACCGCATTAGCATGCGACATGTACTTTTTACCTTTACCAAACGGAAGCTCATAGGTGTAGGAGACTTTGACACTCTGGGGCTGATCGAACTGGCTGTACGATTTCTCAGCCCGGGGGTTGTAAGGATTCAAAACACCGCCGCTTCCGCCATTCCAGCCCGACTGCACGGCGTAATCGGCATCCGAATCGGTCAGATTCTTCGACCAGGTATAGTTAGCCAGCACGGTGAAGCCCGAGCCGTATCTCTTGGTGATCTGTGCTTGCACAGCATGGTAAGTATAGTTTCCCCAAGGATTAGCGGAGAAGGCTGTATCCAGGTTCGCATCTTGGAATTGAGGGAAAGGTCTCAACGCCTGAGATACCGTGGCTCCAACACCAAAATCTGAGATGAACGCCGGATAGGGGGATTGAACGCGTGGCTTCCCGTCACAAGCTGCACTGGTAGCCTGATTGACAAGTTGCACAGCGAGACAAGGACCATACGCCAGAGCAGAAAGCGGACCAACGTTTGGATCCTTCAGAAGCTTCTGGAGGTGAGCTCCGTGGTTTCCCACATAAGCGACATCAAGAAGCCATTGTCCCGGTAACTGGCGTTGAATATCCGCAGTCCAGTTCTGCACCTGGCCGGGTCTAGCAAGTCTGCTCGGCAGGAATACGGGGCCACCGGTACCGTTGGTCGCCGCACCATTGAGACCATTCGAAGCAGAAGGATCAAGGTTGGGCGGAACGACTCCGGGATAGGACTGGATCTGGCTTGGAATAACAGACGGCGTCTGTTGATTCACATTGGCCGTATAGTTATAGCCGACAGCAAAGAACCCCTTGCTGTCAGTGTTGGCAAAGTTAGAAACTTTCAACGGAGTGTAGTAGATCCCGTATGCCGCCCGGACTACTGTATCTTTGTCAAGTTGATAGGACATTCCGGCTCTCGGACCCCACGAACCCCAGTATTGGTTCATGGGGGAGCATCGGCCGTCTCGTCCCGGCCCATCTCCTTGAAATTCGAGCGCTCCGGGCAAGCCACCTGCCTTCGGATTCGGCAGGGTTGGATTCACCTGAGATGTCCTGCATTCAGACTCGAAAACCGGTTCTGGAATCTCATAGCGAAGGCCGAGATTCAAAGTGAGTTTAGGATCCACCTTCCAGTCGTCCTGAACGTACATCCCCCAATAACGGGTCCTCATGCTCGCGATCTGACTTCCGCCGATGCTGCCTGTTGTTGCCGCTCCCAGGAAAAACGAGGCAGCACCTGAGCCTGAGTTCGGATCCACGGGCGTCCCTGCTGCGCTTGTCCCGGCAGATGTCAAGGCGTCCTGATAGGAGAAGTTCGGACCGGCAGCTGTTCCGAAGTAGGCGTTGAAACCCTGACGGCGATAATCCATCCCGAACTTGAAGTTATGCGCTCCATGCGACCACAGCAGGTTATCGCTTATCTGATAGCTATTGTCGGCAAAATGGCTATTGCTATGCGGAGGAGCTGGCATATTGCCACTCCCTGAAGGATCGTAGTGAACTCCGACACCGGGGATGAGTGTGTCTTCGAGATACCCCTTGAACCCTAGCTTCGAACCCCACTGTCCCACAGTATTGATTGATTGTTCGAGACGATATCGGCGCGTGTAGCCAAAGTTCACGTGGTTCAAGAGGCTCGACGTGATACTCCAATCTTCTGCTAGTCGGACATAACGTGTTTTTGTGCTTCCTTGTCCCGTTTGGTACAAGTCGCCATAGGAATACGTCGTCTGTACAGGCTGAAGCGATTGAGAATAGGTTCCGTATAACTTATGCTTACTGCTTATTGTGTGATCGATTCTGAGAAACCAAAGATCTTGGTTGACCGGTGAAACACTTGTATAGCGAAGGTTTTGATATGGTTGCCCAGGCGAGGTCGCTTGGGGAAGAAGAGCGATCATGTTCTTCGAAAATGGATCCAACCTGGAGAGAGGGATTTGATTATTGGGGAAAGGCTGGCACGGCTTACCCTGATTCGCCCCTGAGCAGGTGGTGTAATCGTAGATCTTCTTGCCCGGGTAAGTCACTCCATTGATGACTTGGGTCTGCAGAATGGCAGAAAAATCTCCATTCCACATTGCCGGCGTAGGAACAGAAGTGAGCGCCCCTCCACCAGCCTTAAACCGAAAGCCTTCATAGGCCGTAAACCAAAATGTCTTCGAACGTCCGTTGTATATCTTAGGAATCCAGACGGGCCCTCCTGCAAATGCACCAAAGTCATGCTGTGTATCGTTTGCTCTGGGAAGTCCCGTGTGATTGTTCTGCCAGCTGTTTGCATCCAATACACGATTCTTCAGCTGCTCATAGACGCCGCCATGAATCTCATTGGTTCCTGATTTCGATGCAATCGTGACGAAGCCACCACCCGTTCGCCCATACTCCGCGGGAAATGTACTAGTCTCTACCTTGAACTCCGCGACGGCATCGACGCTGATGCCGAAGGGCATTTGATAGTTCGGCGATGCAAGCGAGATCGACGAGCCATCCAGAATGATGTCAGCACTGCCGGTACCTCCTCCATTCAGCTTGAAGCTTGCTTGGGAGACCGGATTCCCAGAAGCGCTCCCCTGAAAGCCGGGAGTAAGAGTCAGGAAGGCGAGTGGGCTCCGAACCAGGCCGCTGAAGTTCAAGGGGAGCTGGTTAATCAGCTGCCCCGTGACCGTCGTTCCAATATCTGAGGATTCAGTCTGAATCTGTTGGGCATCGGCCGTCACAACCACGGATTGTGTCGATTCGCCCACCTGCAGAGTGATGTCCTGCGTCGCGGTCGCTCCAACAGAAACTGTCACGCCTGTCTGCACGGATTCTTTGAAGCCACTGACGATCACGATTATCTTGTAAACACCAGGGTTCAATTGCGGAAAGGTATACCGGCCTGCATCAGTTGAGATAGCTACAGAGCTGACGTTCGTCGCGATATTTACAAGTGTCACTGAGGCATTCGGAACTACCGCCCCCGCTGAATCGTAAATCGTTCCCGCAACACCGCCCCCCGAAGATTGAGCGGCCATTGTTGAAGTCAGCGCCACCATGACAATGAACGCTAGCATCAGGAGCATCGTAAACTGGGATTTCATCGATCTGCTCTCCATGAGGAAGCTGCTTCCTCGATATCTTGCAAATTCTTCAGAAACTTATCTTCCTAGCCGGTACTCCGGTCTATTGAGGCAACTAGCTTCACAAAATCGAGGCGCGACCTTATTGCCTAAGTAACTCAGTGACATTTCAGAGGTGAACGCATCTTCTGCGCACACAAGGGTATATTCCCGGTCCTCTAACGAAGTCAACAGATTTAAATCTCGTTAGTTCCCATAAGAACTTCATGATGAATATTGGCACGCCCATTACTTTCCGTCAGCGCCAACGCTCTTACTGGCAGCAATCAAAGTATCTTCCATCGGAACGAGACAACCATCGCATGATGGTCAAGGATCCGACCGCATATGTCACTAATAGCAACGATCCCCTTTCTTTTCGCCTCCCATCGGTGCTGAGAGATGGTTGACCATGACGTTTGCCTGTTGGAACTTCACAGGGGATCACACAGGGCGTGTGGTGCTGTTTATTCGATTTCGTCGCAACTTCAACCACCCTAAATTCCCACCTCAGGCCGTGGAAGAGCTCAGGTCCACACACCATAGATTTCCTATGGGAACTTAAGAATTAGCTCAGAAAGGGCTTTGGCAGGAGATGGCTATTGAGGGTCCAAAGAACTTGATCTAGTATCGTGTCCTGCGGCCCCGAGTTAAAAGCACTTTTCCGGCACTTGTCGGAGTTTGATCTCTAACTCAGGACGATAGCTGTTCACACGGGAGAGCAGTGTAGTAGCCCCCGTGCAGGCCTGCTTACAGCTTTACAGGCAGCGGATGAGGCGTAATATCCGCGTCAACCAACCCGAGAGCCCACTTGATTGCACCCACGTACATCTGTTGTACGCGAGCATCATCGAGCGTTTGTTCCAAATGTCCGAAAGTCGAATACCACACACGGCCCTTGCCGTACTTCTTCGCCCAGACAATGGGATAATCTCCGTCCGATCTCAATGCCGCTAGCTTCTCGAATCGCTGCCGAACCTGTTCCGCGGTAGCGCGTGAGTTTGGATCAGGACGAACTGCGTCGAAGGTTTCCTTGAATTTTGAAGGATCCATTCTCATGATGACGTGGTCTACGTCCCTTGAGTAGTTCGGACCAACGATCGTGTATTGGTCCTTGAATTTGAAGTCTCTTGGGAATCCCTGAACACCAGGAAAATTCGGGTCCTCAAGTATGATCGGCATATCGGCAGTAGGAAACTCGCCGATTAGATTCCCTCCGATCATCGCTGCATATTCAGGCCATAGAAGAAGATGTCCACCATTGCCCGCGTGGCCCGCAATGAAGCCTTTGCCGTCATCATGCACGAAGGACAAAAGATCGGCTTTCTGCCGATCCGTGATATTCCATGGACCTTCCCCCATGTAAAACACTGCGTCGAAGTGATTCAGTGTTCTGACATTTGCTCCTGGTATCTCCTCCTTGGTCAGGAGATGCATATCGGTACGAATTATGGTTGTCCACAGACCCGACTCCCGTCCCAGCCGCTCTACTGTTGCAAGAGTATGGGAAGCCGAGTCGTGATGGTATCCAGCAGAGGAATACCATTCTTGCGGATCTGCAATCGCCAAAATTAGCTTCTTCCCGGGCCAGGTGTTCTCACGTCGGTATGTTGGAGTTGGAGTCGAAGGGGCCGGCGTAGTCTGCGACTGTGCGAAGAGCTTTTCGGTGGGGAAGGCTTCAGCAGCAAGTGCACCTGCTGCAATTCCTCTTAACAATTGACGCCGGTCCATCATGGACTCCTTCGCAAAGCGGTTGAAATTCAGGGAGGTAGCAAAGGATTGCTAGCGCACAAGTTCTACTTCTTTAAGGAAGCGGAAACTACCACTCGAGGCTCGGGCAGTGCAAATGCAAACCAACAGTCATTGGCCGCGACAAGCACATATTGGCGCCCATAGAGTCGATAGGTCATTGCAGCATTAGTTACGAACTGCCCCAAATTTGTGTGCCAGAGCGTTCGACCACTTCCGGGATCCATGGCGATGAAGTTCCCTACCGAGTCTCCCCCGAATAGAACACCACCCGCCGTGTTCAATAGACCTGAAATGAGGACGGCGCTCTTATCTCCCAGTTCGTGACTCCAAACCACTATTCCGGTCTTATAGTCGATAGCATAGGTTGCATATTCGGGAGGAGAGCGAAATCGACCATAGCCAGAGGTCGTGAAATAGGCCCACGTTCGAGAGACATTCGCAAAGACCAGACCACGTTTAGGGTCAAAGGCAGGAGCCCACCAGTTTGTGGCGCCGATGGGATACGGCGATACCAGAGCGCCTGCAGGCGAGGCGTCCTTCTCGTAGTCCGGGACCGGCCGGCCCTGTTTGTCGATTCCTGTGGCCCAGTTCGTTTGAGGCATGTACTTAGTAGTCACAAGATGCTCGCCCGTCACCCGGTCCAGGAGGAAGTAATATCCATTGCGCGACACTTGGACCAGAAGCTTCCTCTGCTTACCTTTGAACTCGCCATCAAAAAGAATCGGGGTCTGGCCTGCGTCGTAATCGTGCGTATCATGCGGTGTTATCTGATAGGCCCAAACGAGTTTTCCCGTGTCCGGATTTAGTGCAACGACAGAGGCCGTGTAGAGACTATCTCCATGATCGGTCGGGTGCGGTTTTCGATCCTCCGGCACTCCATTTCCGGTGCCGAAGTAATAGAGGTTCAATTGTGGATCATAAGTCCCGGTGAGCCAAGGAAACCCTCCACCCTTCGCCATCGTTGCATCATCGGGCCATGTGTCGGAACCCGGTTCGCCGGGTGCCGGATCGACCCACCATTTCCATTGCTGTGCACCCGTCTCCGGGTCCCTGGACTCAAGCCAGGCACGGACGTTATCGTTGTTGCCCGGCCCGACAATGACATGGTTTCCAATGACGAGCGGCGATGCCGCTGAGAAATAATCATCCTTCACATCTGCGATTTGCTGACGCCAATGTTCTTTGCCGTCCTTGAGATTCAAGGACACCAGGTAGTTATCGGGTGTCATGAAATACAGCCAGGACTTATAAATAGCGACTCCACGATTTGCCACGTGGATGGCACGATTATTTGGCCAGGAATAATGCCATAGCTCCCGCCCTGTCAATGCATCCATCGCCCAGACATTGTCGGTAATTGTGAAGTACAGAACGCCATCAAGCAACAGGGGCGTTGACTTTATCCGGCGACCCTCACTGGCTTGTTGCGCATACGAACCACTTCCAAAATCCACCTTATGGGTCCACGCAAGACCGAGCGTGTTGACGTTTGAGGCGTTTATCTCAGAAAGCGTGCTGTAGCGCTGTCCCGTGTAATCACCATTGTAGGTGGGCCAGGTCTCGATGGCAGGATGCTGATACGCCTGAGGGTCGAGACTTTGCGCTGGCAGCCGAATAGGGAAAAGCAAAACTAAAGCCCACAGCCGGAAAGACTTGACGGTCATTTGATTGTCACCAGATAGGCCAGTAGATCGTGAATATTTTTATCCGTGTAGTTCAATAGCTGTTTCTTGTGGGTCGCCAGCGGATCCACAAGGGAGAGATCTTTCAGATACTTTCTTGGCCAAGTATGGTAAAGCCCAGATGTATCGTTCATTGAGATTGTGAACTCATCAATGTACTCCAGGGTCCCGGTAACGACCTTCCCCGAGGGAACGGTTGCCGACACTTTGATCGGCTGAGCAGGGGGCGTCAGAAACGAGGTCGTAAGTGCTAATGGCTGGAGCTTGCCTCCAATGCCTGCCAGATCACCTGTAACCGAGTGACAGCTGTTACATTTCCCGGATCCGTTATAGTAGGCCTTCCCTGCTTCGGCATTGCCCACCAACAATGCAGTCTCCGGCAGGCGGTTGCGTCTTGTTGTACGGAGCTGGTTATGCAGGAACGCCGCGATGTCTGAGACCTGTGTTGGTTGCAGAGAGGCAAAGGATGGCATTCCCAGGCTCGGGCGTCCTTCTTTCAGAAAAGGTCCGAGTTTATCTCCCTCGTGGTCCTGGGTGACAAGCGGACTGCGGGTTAGGTTAGGCGCCTGCTCGGTGCCGGTTGCCTTCGATCCATGACAGAATCCACAACTGGATCCAAAGCTCGCTTGCCCCCGCGCAACAGCCTCAGAATCGGGGGCGGCTGTTTCAGCCGGCTGAGGACTTTGTGCGATAAGAGATGTTACCGCTGCAGAGGTTATTGCCAATCCACACCCCAGAAGTAGCGCAAACGCTACTGCTGTCTTCGCCTTGGCGATCATCACTCTCTCCGTCGGAGCAAGAATTTCTGACTTCTATTTCGAAAAGAATTCCGGCGCAATCGCACCCCTAATTCCTTCTCGCAGCCTTATAACAGTTTCGCTGGATCATTGGGTACATCTTTTTTGGAATAAGTTCATACAGGAACTAAGCATTCTGAATAGTTCTGAACTTCATCCCCATTTCCCGCTGAGCTGTGACTGCCGCAGGCACACAGCTTGAAATGCATTCCGATTCAGGGAGCGGTTGTTTCCTAGACCAGCTAATTCCTTAGACATGCCTCGATGATTCTTTGTTCCTCCCGTTCATCGCAGAGCAAATGCAATGTACAGGCCACCCAAAGGCTTCTTGCTGGTCTGGCCGCCCCCTGCTGCGATCACGATGTATTGGCGGCCATCGATCATGTAGGTTGCCGGTGTAGCCAGCCCGGAGAAAGGCAGCGTCGTCTCCCACAACAGCTCTCCGGTGTGGCTGTCGTAAGCATGGAATTTCTGATCGAAGACCGTTGCTCCTATGAAGACAAGCCCCCCGGCTGTCACGATCGGCCCACCATAGTTATCAGAACCGGTCTTCGTCATCCCCTTCGCGACAAGCTCTGGATACTCTCCGAACGGAATCTTCCAAAGATATTTGCCGCTGTTCATATCTATCGCGCTCAGTGTTCCCCAGGGCGTGGAGGTCGCCGGATAATCATCAGGATCAAGAAAGCGGCGAAATCCGATTGTCTTGTATGGCATGTCATCATCCACTACTGGAGTGGAATTGTGGTTGGCTTCAACTCTTGCCGGTTCATGGCCCACGGGGTTCCGTCTTTGTTGTTGTGGCGCCCGCATCAAGTAATGGACAAGCTCGACAACCTCTTTATCGTCCAGGCTGTTGAACGGCGGCATTCTGCCTTTACCTTGACGGATAGTGGCGGAAAGTTCTTCCTCCGTCAGGAGACCTTCAATCCCCTGGAGAGCCGGCACGGAAGGCGGACTTCCAGTACGATCGATCCCATGGCACACACTGCATTGGCTCTGGTAGATGCGCTCACCCGCACTCCCTGGGGGCGTCGGAACAGTCAATCCAACCAGCCAGGCCGTATCATTTGCGTTGACATAGAGCACACCGTTTGCCCGGTCCACCGCCGGGCCGCCCCACTCCCCTCCCCCTGCAAAGCCGGGCATATCTATAGTTAGCCGGTCAACGCTGGGAGGCGTAAATTGCCCACCGGGCAGGAAACTACGGAACTGTTTTAACGCCCACGCGTGGGCTTCAGGAGTACGCTCAGTCAGAGTCGCCTCGTTCACCTCTTGATGAGTGAATGGAGCCGGAAGCAACGGTAAGGGCTGAGTCGGTGAAGTCACTTCTCCTGACACCGTACTCGACGGATAGCTGCTTTCGTGAATGGGGAAAAGCGGAGCACCCGTGTCCCTGTCGAACAGGAACACGAAACCAGACTTCGTGGTTTGCGCGATCGCGTCGACCGACTTCCCATTGCGCCGCACAGTCAATAACGCTGGAGGAGCCGGAAAATCGCGATCCCACAAGTCATGGTGCACTCCCTGGAAATGCCATAGGCGCTTTCCCGTAGAAGCATCGAGAGCAAGTAAGGTATCCGCGAATAGGTCGTTGCCAATCCGGTTCTTTCCATAGAAATCGAAGACAGCCGAACCCGTGGGTACATAGACGATTCCGCGTTTTGTATCGACTGCCATCCCGGCCCAGTTGTTAGCCGCGCCCGCTTTCTTCCAGGCATCCGCTGGCCAACTCTCATAACCGAACTCCCCCGGATGGGGGATCGTATGAAAGGTCCAGCGAACGATGCCGGTGTGCACATCGAAGGCTCGTATGTCGCCAGGAGGTGACGGGTAAGTCTCAGGATTCTGGCCTCCGACGATGATGAGATCCTTATAAATCGCTCCGGGACTCGTGAGTTGGACCGATTGCGAGAGGTAGTCTTCTCCACGAAGGCCCTTCCTCAGATCGACCTTACCGTTCTCTCCGAAGCTCAGGATGGGCTCACCAGTCTTCGCATCAATTGCGTAGAGAAAGTTGCGGAAACCCGCGAAGATACGGCTGTCGTCGCCATCCGACCAGAAGGAGACTCCTCGTGACCGTGCGATACCTGTGAGTCCGGAATCGAACTTCCAAAGCAGCTTTCCGGTCGCTGCGTCGAGAGCAATCACGTGATGCGTTGGCGTACACGCGTACAGGACACGACCGACAATAATAGGATTTACTTCGAGCCAGCCGGTCTCACCCGTATCGTAAGTCCACGCGGTCGTAAGCTGCTTCACGTTGCCACGATTGATCTGTGAAAGAGTCGAATAGTGGTCTTGCTCGTTGCCACCACCATAGACTGGCCAATCTTTATCGACCTGACGCTTCCCGACCTGCTGGGCTATTCCGTATTGCCCGAGACACAGGCTCAGCCCTAGAACTGTCACTAAAGCTGCCCCAAATCTCCCCATTCCAATCTCAATCCTCTGAAATAGATTCGTGATAATCGCGCGTCACTATGATCTAGCTTCGGCTTCCGCTCGATTCTTGAGTGCCTTCATATACGCGAAGCCATATGCCTGTTCCGTGAAATGCCCACCTACAACCGTCGGAGTGTGATCGAGAATGATGATCCCATCGAAATTGACCTCGCGAGCGGCCTTCATAATTTGGTACATATCGTAGTACCCGTTATCCATAAAAGTCTCTACAAAATGCGGTAACGGAGCGCTTACATTTCGGAAATGCAGCTTCCATATCTTCGCTGCGCCAAAGTAGCGAATCATCTCCGCCGGATCCTTCTGCATCAGTTGCCGGCCCCCTTCGTTCCAGCACCCACAACACAAACAGATCCCCACATTCGGGCTGTTGGCGATCTCCATCGCCCGTTTGTATCCTTCGAAATTCGAGAAAATGCAGCGTGGCACGCCCGCGAGAATAGGCTCTGGAGGATCATCCGGGTGAATTCCGATTCGGACGCTATTCTCCTCCGCCACAGGCGCCACTTGCTTGATGAAATAGGTGAAGTTCTCCCAGATCTCCTCTTTCGAATATTCGCGTCCGTGGGATAGCGGCTCGTAAAACTTCTGGCCCGCCCAGATACCGACCTTGTTTGGGCTTGCCCTATCGAACTCTCTGCCGGAGGCGCCTCTTATCTCTGCTCTCCCGCTGTTCCAGATGCCGTTGGCCATGTGCGCATAGGTCGTGTAGTAGATCCCCGCCTGTCCCAGATTGCGTAGATATTGCTTGTACTCTTCGATCTTCTTGTCGCGACCGGGAAGGTTCAGCGTGACCTCCGGCATATTGTGAACATCCGTATTTCCGATGTTCCATACCGTGATGCCTGCATCCGCATATCGTTTCTTGATTTGCATGAAACCCTCTGCGGTTCGAAGATCGGGAGTAGAACCGACGCTGACATACTCCGCCCCCATCTGCTTCAAAAAAAGTAAGTCGTCATCTGTCGGTTTGGCCGTGGCCTGAGCGCACAGCTTTATGCCTGACGCGTTCTTTTTCACAACACCCGCAGCAGTACCTGCCAACGAGGGCATAAGAGCAGCCGTGCCCAATGCACCAGCGGCTAACTTGAAAAACTCTCTTCGGTCCGGCTCGATAGGAAGTTCCGCTGCCTTCCGGATATCTGATCCATTACCACTCATTCGCTTTCCCTCCTGCTACCTGTCGTTCGTGGATCCATGTGCAGTCCGACACTTGCATCCTCGGTCGCAGTTCCCCTCTTCGTTGCGAATCACGGCGAAACTTCTGCAGATTGAGGGGTGAGCCTGTTCAGATTGCGAGGACGTGGCCTTTCTTGCAGCTGGAACCCTCCGCAACGTCGTCATAACTCCGAGATTAGTTCTCTAATGAACTAGACCGAAAGAACATATCGACTAATAGAATGTTGTACTCGTTAGCACTAGATACTCTTTCGAATGAAACGGTCAAGGCGCAAACAGTAGAGGTTAGTTCCCATCAGAACTAACGGGCGTTTCGCAAGTTCTTCCTGGTTGTACTTACCGCGTCTGCATCCAGTCCCGATTTCAGCCATCTCACCGCTCCCTTTGCAGAGAAAACTCTTCGCTGTTCTTTGTCGAGGTGATCCACCTCTGAGTCCTATGAAGGCACATCACCCTTGCCAAACTCCAAGCGTAATCCATCCATGAGGTGGGATGTGTACGTCTATACGCCAGATCCCGATGCGCTCGCCGTCGGCTTTTCTGATCATGGAGCCGTGTTTAGCGAACCGCTCAAAGATACTGATCACGGTCTACGCGGCTTTGAGATTTGCGACCCTGACGGCTATGTCTTGTTCTTTGGCCGGCCAAAGTAGCGACTAGTCACAGGACCCGCCCTTAGGGTACAGTTTTTGACGGTTGGTGTAGTCACCCCCGATACGACCCGCCGTCGAGGGCTGGGGAATCTGGAAGACGCCGGAAACATCGGCGTCTATAAGGAGCGGTGCGAAGGGTGGAATAGTTCCACCGTTCTATGCTTTGCGCAGCTCCGGCATTTCCATGGCCCGTTGATTCATCGGTGAAGTTGAAACGCCACTGTGAAACGATTCAGTAATGCTGACTAACGAAAAGCGAAAAGAGCTGCTCGCGGACCTAATCGAGTCGGCACTAGCGTTCCGATTCTGCGCGGCCCTTCTGATTATCCCGACCAACAGACGGCCGTCACATCGGGATATCGCCATCTAGTGATTCAGTTCAAGAGGATCGCCAGTCCCATCCTTCCCTCAACGTACGCCTCGCGACTCAACAGCATCGACGTGGAAATCAATGATCTTTATTCTGCCTACGACGGACGAGCGGAACTCGATGCGCTCCTCCCCGAGATCGAAGCGGCCTTAGAAAACCTGGACGGCACACATTCCGGCTTAGTGGATGAATCAGTTCTTGTAGCTGGGAGTCGTTTGGTCGAGCTCCGCTCCCTCTCCGCTGCCGAATATGACTTCAAGAAACTGGTCCGGCTCTGCGAAGAAGTCAATTCCGCTTGCGCCTTGCAGTGCTATTACGCCACCGCAATGCTCACCCGCAGCATCCTCGATCACGTTGCTCCAGTCTTCGGATTTAGAACGTTCAGCGAGGTAACAAATAACTATGCAGGAGGCGGAAGTTCGTTCAAAGATGCGATGCACTATCTGGACAACGCCTCTCCCAAAATTGGAGATGCCCATCTCCACACGGTTATACGCAAGAGCGAATCATTGCCCACGGCTCAACAGGTCAATTGCGGACAGCAGCTAGACGTGCTTTTGTCCGACATTATTCGTATAATGCAGTAGCAAACGTTTTTATATCAGCCACTTACGCCTGATAGTGGGATTATGTATAGTGCCAAATAAGAACGGGAGCCTCTCTCCCGTTTCCCACGGTGCCTACATTGAATTTCACCAGACCCATGCAAAAGATGATCGACAAGGCCCGGGCGCAGCGTCGGCACTCCCGCGCCCGTAGGAAAGCTGATTGCCGAGCTGACCTTCGGTTTCTGGCTCTTTTTGATCTCAGGCCAGTTTCAAGATCTCTGGTCAGCCAGCTCGCACCAAGGATTTCCTCATGCACATGTTCCCCGCTCACATGTGCATACGCGCCTTGAGACCATGCAAAGACTTCGCAATCGCATCGCTCATCACGAACCAATTCTGAGCAGTCAGAATGCCGTCTACACCGGCCATTCAACACAACCCATGATCGACTTGGTCAATGTGCTTGAGTGCGTGACGTGGATCTCCCCCGGTACGGCCGATTGGCTTCGTCAAACGACTCCCTATGAACAAGCCCGAACCCTCCTCGCTGAGGTGGGTTCGAGCGGAATCATCCTCTAGCTGCTCTATTTGTTCGTGACGGCACCCGTAGTTCCCTATGGATGGATGTAATTGGCAGAGGCCGTGGAACAGACAGCGTCAGCGGTTTTCCGCTAGCGGCAAGTACGCCCAAATATCTACTTCCTGTTCTCCAAAGGCACTTGGGCGTCTTGATCCCGCCTTGAACTCGGCCGCCACCTCAGAGCAGTATGCTCTCCAATTAGAGCTTTAGTACAAAGCAGAGGGCGAATTTCAGGACATCGCTTCGGCGGAACGTACCATCTCCACCAGCACTTTGCGAGTATCCACCGCAGTCATCACTTCACGAAGAAAGTTGATGCGAACGCCCT
Source organism: Edaphobacter sp. HDX4 (assembly GCF_036877565.1). Classification (NCBI taxonomy): domain Bacteria; kingdom Pseudomonadati; phylum Acidobacteriota; class Terriglobia; order Terriglobales; family Acidobacteriaceae; genus Edaphobacter; species Edaphobacter sp. HDX4. The sequence goes on along the minus strand of NZ_JAEDXW010000033.1, from coordinate 33,211 downwards.
TCATCCCTTCCGCGGTCTTCAACCTAAGGAAGAATCCAAGACGGTCAACGGCCGTCATCGCGGCCTCTGTCGCTTCATAGCCCAAATGCGTGCGCGCCAGCAGAATCATGGCCGGCACGTGGTCGGCGTTCATGTGGGCAATGATCCCGGGCGCAGCTTCGGCGAGTGGATCCGGCAGAGCCCTACTGTAATCTTCAACAGCGACCCATCCCATCACACCAAAGCCGCCGACGTAGTAAATGTCCAAGGGTTGAAGTCGATAGAACTCGAAGTCGTTGAAGTCGACCCAGGATCGGCTGGCTTCGTGGCGTGCGAGATACACCTCCCGGACTGAAACCAGATCGGATGCAGGGACTGGCTCGACATCTCCGACTATGGTTACCCGGGGCGCGCCTAGTGGATCCCCTTCGGCGATCTGGCCGACAAAAAGGCTAGCTTTAGGTTCCACCTTGAGATTCTGCGTATGCATTGCCATGTTACTGATTAGAAAGAGCGGACGGCCTTCGAGGTCGAGCGCATACGGCATCAGAGAACCGAACGGGTAACCAGGGCACTTGCGGGACATCGTTGACAAAGTTGCGACCGGAGTCAGCGTTGCCAACGTCCGGACCCGTTCAGCAAAAGAGGGCTCGGGCAGTTGCGGTACGTCGGGTCCCGTATAGGCATGTCGGCGAGGTGTGGTCGTTTGGGTGGAAGTCATAACCGCTCCAGTGTACTTTTATCCCACGGCTCCCGGCACTTGCCGCCACTCTTTTCGAGACCCGGGCGAGCAGCCGGACGACTTCGACGGCGGTTAGCCACTTCGTCTATGCACTCCAGCAGAATCAGAGAGTTCCTTGGGTTTCGCCGCGACCGGCTAGATATCGAAATGAGCCACTGCTCACAGCTTTGATCAAAGTACGCCAAATATCTCTGATCAAAGCTACAATTCATGACCAGCAGCAGGCGCAGACCATGTATGACAATATTGGCGGCAGCTGGGGATGGCGTGGAGGCCGGGGTCCGTTATCACAACAATGACCAACAAAAGTCACATCATCAGCAACCCGGCAATCAAGAGAGACATGGCAAGAATTGACAAATCCTGCCAGAACGCCCATAGTGGCTATTGAGGACCTTGCCATGCAGACCATGAATATATCTCTTCCCGATCCCATGAAGCAGTATGTAGAGGATCAGGTGATGGCCGGCGGCTACAGCAGCGCAAGCGAGTACGTGCGCGACCTGGTGCGTGCCGACCAGAAGCGCCAAGCGAAGGAAGAACTCGAGCAGATGCTTATTGGTGCCATCAATTCAGGTGATCCCATGGACGTGACGCCTGAAATGATAGAGCAAGTCCGCAATAGGCTTCGGGCCCGTGCTGAACAGCGCAAATCGGTCAAAGGATAAGTGGCTCGTTTTACGGTGCGTCCGTATGCTTGGCGAGAAATCAACAAGCAGCTCGATTACCTGGAAGAACAGGCGGGCCTCGAAACAGCAGAGCGATTTCTGGATAGTCTCATTTCCAGTTTCAAGCTGTTGGCCCAGACATCCCAGATGGGAGTTCGATGTGGTTTTGCCAGGCCAGCTACACGTAGGTTACGAAGGTGGCCGGTGAAGGGCTTCGAGAACTGGCTTATTTTCTATCAGCCAAAGCTTTACGGCGTTGAGATCGTCCATGTGATGCATGGTGCCAGAGATATTGAGACTTCGCTCAGTAACTAACCCGTCCGAACCCTTGGGGCTCGACATCTTCTCAGCAAGATTCCAAATGGGCCTCGCACCCGAAAACCGTCTTAGCGTGCTCTATCGCCCGTTTTACGCGGGACCACGAATGTGCCTCTGATTGAGTTCCCTCTTTAACCGATAGCAATCGGTTCGATCGGATTCGATCGGTTCAAGCTCTTGTCAGACAACGTGTAGCTAGACGGCAGATCATTTGACAAGGTGCCGCGCCCCTTCTCGCGAATGACGTAGCCTTCCACACGGAGCTCGTAGAGGGCCTGCCTTACGGTCAGGCGGCTGACTTCAAACGCGCTGCCAAGTTGCTTTTCCGATGGAATGAGAACTCCGAGGATTCCATGGTTTACGTGACTCTCTCTCTCGCATTTTGCATCCCCGTGTGGACGGAGAGAGTCTCCGTGGGACGATTTGCATTGGGGCTTCGTATCGTCCTATGCGTAGGAAGAAATATCTGAAAACACGTCGTCACCTGTTTGCCGAAATGGCTTCGGAATGTGAGAGTTCCTTCATGCTTTTCGATAATTCCGCGACTGATCCACAATCCCAGACCTGTCCCCTTGGCTTCCTTCGTCGTGAAGAAGGGCTCAAACAGGCGCTTCGAAGCTTCAGGACTGATGCCGCAGCCACTGTCAGTGATGCTAACAATAAGTCCTGAAAGGTAACTTTCTTTCTCGGACGTGTTCCTTACGCGAACACGAAGTCGTCCGCCTTGTGGCATGGCTTGAATTGAATTAGAGACCAGATTCATGAGAGCCTGTTTCAGTTCACCAGGAAAGCCATGAGACTCTCCTCTGGTCTTATAGATGGTCTCTACCTCAATCCCACTGCGAAGCAGGTTCGTCTGATGCAATTCAAGAACATCTTCGAGGAGGTCGGTCAGATAAACCACGACGGCCTTCTGAGACTCGCGGTAAAAGCTCAACGTCTGCTTTGTTATATGGCCAACCCTCGCAAGTTCCTGATCAGCGAGTTGCGCATAATGGCGCGCTTCATCGCTGAGTGACGGATGCTCGCGCAATAAATAGAACGTGTTGGTAATCGCTTCGAGCGGATTATTGATCTCATGGGCTACGATGCCTGCCAGTTTTCCCATAGCAGCCAGGCGCTCATTGCGGCGGAGTGCTTCTTCCGCCTGCAACTGGGTCGTAATATCGCGATTGATCTCAAATACCATCGCCCCATTCGGCGTAATCGCTTGCCGGCTGGCGACGACCACCTCACGACCGTCTTTGCATTGGTGAACCAGATTTCCATCCCAGCGGCCTGCAAAAGAGAGTGTCTCCCGCATCGCTTCCACACTGACCGGCCACTTGGTGGCGAGCAAGGCATGTGCATTCTTGCCCATAACCTCTTCCCGTGTCCATCCGTAGAGTGCTTCTGCACCTGCATTCCAGAAGTGGACGATACCGGACCAATCACGCACCATGATCGCTTCGGAAGCGAGTTCCAGTAGTTCAGCGCGTTCGCGGAGCCTCTCCTCCATCTGCTTCTGCTCTGTAAGATCAAAGAAAGCGCCAACTGCACCGCGAATCCCGCCAGCCTCGTCGAAGAGAGGAGATGCGCTCGCCAGCACCGACTTTACCACCGCATCCTTACGACGCAATTCCAACTCAATCAGACCTGTTGGTCGCATGGTCCGTAGCGAGGCCTGTATCGGCATCTCGCCAGAATCCACTTGGCTTCCACGCTTGAATACCTTCCACCCGGCTCTGTCGAGTGCCTGATCGTTGAGCCCCTGGCTGATATCGAAATCAAGTATCTCCCTCAGAGCTGCGTTGCCAGTAAGCGTCTCGCAACTGGCATCGTGAGCTACGGCGACTCCAACCGGCAACACCTTCATGATTGTTTCCAATTCGGCAACGCGCTCATGGAGCTGTGCGTTCAACACTCGCAGCGCTTCACTGCGTTCGGCGACGCGCGATTCGAGTTCGCGGTTCAGTTCCTGCAATTCCCGCGTGGTCCGGTGCAGCTCCGCGAATACCGAGACCTTCGCGCGCAGCACATCGGGAACGACCGGCACCGAAATGTAGTCCACTGCTCCGCTGCGATAAGCGCGGATGCGATCTACATCCGTAAGATGAACGGCAGATACAAAAATGATGGGCGTATTCTGAAATCGCGGATGCTGCCGCATCATATCTGCCAGTTCGAAGCCGTCTATCTCCGGCATACTGACGTCCAGCAAAACCATGGCAACATCGAGTTTCAGCAGATGCTCAAGAGCGTCACGAGCTGACGTTGCCTTGACCAGGGTCTCACCTAACTCTTGTAATATGACGTCATAACTGAGCAGCTTACCCGGCTGATCATCCACCATGAGAATGGTGACCGGACTCTTTTGCTGTTCAGAAGACTTATGATTCCGCATCGCGGGCGTAATGGGAAGTTCAGGCATAGGATACGAACTAACGAATTGGCCTTTCGAATTCAGATTAGCGATGGAGCCACGTTCGCAGCCCCGAGAGAAGTTGATCTGTATTCACAGGTTTTGCCATGTAATCAGAGGCTCCGGCCTCTAAACACTTCTCCCTGTCTCCCGTCATTGCCTTCGCTGTCAGCGCAATAATGGGCAGCCGGTGGAACTGAGGATTCTGGCGAATGACCTGCATGGTTTCGTATCCGTCCATCTCCGGCATCATAATGTCCATGAGAACGATCGAGACACCGGGCGTCTTTGATAACGTATCAATCGCTTCGCGTCCTGTTCCTGCTGTAAGTACCTCCATGCCACGCCGTTCCAGAACGCTGCTGAGAGCAAAGATATTACGGACATCATCATCTACCACGAGCACCTTCGCACCCACGAGTGCTTCATCGGATCGATGCAGTTGATCGAGCATTTTCTGCTTTTCTGGTGGCAGATCGCTCACAAGTCGATGGAGAAACAGCGCAGTCTCATCGAGTAAACGCTCGGGAGATTCGACGTCTTTTACCACAACGCTGCGGGCCAGCGTTCGGAGCCGTGCATCCTCCTCCGGCGAAAGGTCTTTCCCCGTAAAGACGACAATCGGCAACTCGGGAAACTTCTCGCTTCGATGAATCTTCTCGAGAACTTGGAAGCCGGTCATGTCGGGCAAACGCAGATCGAGCACAGCGCAGTCGAAACTTTCGCGCTCGAGTGCGGCAAGAGCTGCGCCCCCGCTATCTACCACTTCAACATCGATGTCGTTATGACCCAAGAGAGCGCAAATACTGATCTGCTCGGCTGGATTGTCTTCTACAATGAGCAGCTTCTTCCTGCGCGGTGCGGAGAACTCTTTGAGGCGATTGATTGCCCTGCTCAGTTCCTCCGTGGTTGTGGGTTTAACTACATAAGCAAACGCTCCGCGCGACAGGCCATGGTGCCAGCCGCCATCCATCGTGAGCATCTGCACAGGGATGTGACGTGTTGTCGGATCCTGCTTGAGATGATTCAGGACGGCCCATCCCAACATGTCCGGTAGGAAAACATCCAGCGATACGGCAATCGGACGAAATTCGCGAGCGAAAGCAAGCGCCTCCGATCCTCGCATCGCCACCAGTACCTTGAAGCCCTTCTCCCGGGCCATATCTCTCAACAATCGGGCAAAATGCGGGTCATCTTCGACGATGAGCAATGTGTCGTCGCCAGGCTGAATACTCTCACGGTCATCGGTTACGTGATCGATGATTTGCTCTGTCGCAGAAGGTGGCAGACTCAGACGGACAGCGTGGGGCATCGCTTCTGCACGTGCAGGCAAAACAAATCCGGCCGCAGGACCGACATAGGTCTGCGGTATGTACAGCGTAAACGTGCTGCCCTCGCCAGGGGTACTGCGAAGCTGAATCTCTCCCCCCAGCAGACTAGCTAGCTCGCGACTGATAGCCAGACCAAGGCCGGTGCCCCCATATTTGCGGCTCGTGCCGGCATCGGCCTGCTGAAACGCCTCGAAGATGATTCTTTGTTTCTCCTGGGGAATACCGATACCTGTGTCTGTCACCTCGAAAGCAATCACGTTCCCGGCACCACTCAGGATGGGGTGATCATTACTCCACCCGGAACTGACGGAGGAAACCTTCAGTTTTACGCTGCCCTTCTCCGTAAACTTGAAGGCGTTCGAAAGAAGATTTTTCAGCACCTGCTGCAGGCGCTTGGAATCCGTGACCAAACTGCGCGGCAACCCGCGGTCCACTTCAATCTCGAAACTCAGTTTGCGGTTCTCGGCATCATGCCGGAAGGGACGTGCCAGCATCTCCAGCATCGATGTAAAGAAAATCTCTTCTGCTTCGACCGAGACAGTGCCGGATTCGATCTTCGAAAGATCTAGGATATCGCTTATGAGGTTCAGCAGATCAGTGCCCGCACCGTGGATCGTACGTGCGAACTCGACCTGCCTCGGTGTGAGGTTGCCGTCCGGATTGTCGGTCAGTTGCTGACCCAGCACAAGAATACTGTTCAGAGGCGTCCTCAGTTCGTGCGACATATTCGCCAGGAACTCGGACTTGTATTTGGAGGTAAGCGCCAGCTCTTTAGCCTTCTCTTCGAGAGCTCGGCGTGCCTGCTCGATCTCCTGATTCTTGCGCTCCACTTCCGCATTCTGCTCAGCAAGCTGTTGGGCTTTCTGGGCCAGCTGCTCGTTCGTGGTTTGCAGCTCCGTCTGTTGCGTCTGCAGCTCAGCCGCGAGCTGCTGCGACTGCGACAACAGCGCTTCAGTCTGCATCGTCACTCCGATACTGTTCAGTACGATCCCGATGCTGGATGTGAGCTGTTCAAGAAAAGCCATGTGAGACACAGTAAAAGAGTGCAACGTGCCAAGCTCGATGACAGCCTTCACACGATCTTCGAAGAGCACCGGCAATACGATGACATTCCGCGGCACGGCCTCAAACAAACCGGACCGGATAGGCAACGTGCCCGAAGGGAGATCGTGAATCAGCAGCCGCCGCTTCTCAAGTGCGCACTGGCCGATCAGCCCTTCGCCCAGAGCGATGCGCTCCTGCTGCATATCCGGAGCGCCGGAGTAAGCCGAAAGCAGCACCAGCGTGTGAGCGTCTTCCTCATTCATCCGATAGATGAGCCCCTGCTGTGCATTCACCAGAGGCACAAGTTCTGAGAGCAGCATTCGACCCACGGTCGCCAGATCGCGCTGGCCCTGCAGCATCCCGTTGAATCGCGCGAGATTTGTCTTCAGCCAGTCCTGCTCGTTGTTTCGGTCTGTAGTGAGTCGAAGGTTATCAATCATCGTATTGATGTTGTCCTTCAGCTCAGCTACCTCTCCGAGTGCCTCCACCTGAATGGAACGCGTCAGATCGCCCTTCGTCACGGCCGTAGCAACCTCAGCGATTGCACGTACCTGATTCGTAAGGTTATCGGCCAGCAGGTTCACATTGCCGGTGAGGTCCTTCCACGTTCCGGAAGCGCCCGGCACATTTGCCTGACCACCGAGACGGCCTTCCACTCCGACTTCACGGGCAACTGTAGTCACCTGATCAGCAAAGATAGCCAGTGTATCCGTCATGTTATTGATGGTTTCAGCCAGCGCGGCTACTTCGCCTTTTGCATTCACCGTCAGTTTCTGCGTCAGATCACCATCAGCAACCGCTGTTACGACCTTCACAATGCCGCGAACCTGCCCGGTCAGATTGAAGGCCATCACGTTAACGTTATCAGTGAGATCTTTCCAGGTACCGTCGACGCCAGGCACCTCAGCCTGACCACCCAGCTTGCCGTCGGTACCTACTTCGCGCGCCACACGCGTTACCTCGCCAGCGAAGGCGTTAAGCTGGTCCACCATCGTATTGATGGTGTTCTTCAGCTCCAGAATTTCGCCCTTCACATCTACTGTGATCTTGCGCGAAAGATCGCCGCGCGCCACGGCTGTGGTCACTTCGGCGATGTTACGCACTTGGCCGGTCAGATTGCCCGCCATGGCATTTACCGAATCTGTCAGATCCTTCCATGTACCGGCGACTCCGGGAACGCTAGCCTGTCCGCCAAGACGACCTTCCGTGCCAACCTCGCGCGCAACACGTGTTACTTCGCCGGCAAAAGCATTGAGCTGATCGACCATCGTGTTCAGGGTCTCTTTCAGCTGCAGAATCTCGCCACGCACATCGACGGTGATCTTCTTCGAAAGGTCGCCATTTGCGATGGCCGTGGCGACCTCTGCGATGTTTCGCACCTGGCCAGTAAGATTACTGGCCATGAAGTTCACGTTGTCAGTGAGATCTTTCCAGATACCGGCGACTCCAAGCACTTCTGCCTGGCCACCGAGTTTGCCGTCGGTACCCACCTCTCGAGCGACGCGCGTCACCTCAGCAGCAAAGCCGTTGAGCTGGTCCACCATGGTATTAATCGTGTTCTTCAGCTCGAGGATCTCGCCCTTCACATCCACAGTGATCTTGCGTGAAAGGTCGCCACGTGCCACTGCCGTCGTCACTTCGGCTATGTTGCGCACCTGGCCGGTCAGATTACCGGCCATCGAATTCACCGAATCCGTGAGGTCCTTCCAGGTGCCCGCAACACCCGGAACGCTCGCCTGACCGCCCAAACGTCCTTCGGTACCAACCTCACGCGCAACGCGCGTCACCTCACCGGCGAAGGCATTGAGCTGGTCCACCATGGTGTTGATGGTGTCTTTCAACAGGAGAATCTCGCCCCGAACATCTACCGTGATCTTCTTCGAAAGGTCACCATTCGCGATCGCGGTGGAAACCTCAGCGATATTGCGCACCTGTCCGGTCAGGTTCGACGCCATGGAGTTGACCGAATCGGTAAGATCCTTCCAGGTACCAGCTACTCCCGGAACCTCCGCCTGGCCACCCAGCTTCCCGTCCGTACCCACTTCGCGGGCGACGCGCGTCACTTCGGATGCAAACGCGCGAAGCTGGTCCACCATGGTGTTCAAGGTCTCTTTCAGCTGCAAGATCTCGCCCCGAACATCTACCGTGATCTTGCGAGAAAGATCCCCGCGGGCAACGGCAGTCGCCACTTCGGCAATGTTACGCACCTGGCCAGTGAGGTTGCTGGCCATGAAATTCACGTTGTCCGTCAGGTCCTTCCAGGTACCGGCCACTCCGGGAACCTGTGCCTGTCCTCCCAGGTTTCCTTCTGTACCTACCTCGCGCGCGACGCGCGTTACTTCGCCGGCAAAGGCATTCAGCTGGTCCACCATTGTGTTAATCGTGTCCTTCAGCTCCAGGATCTCGCCCTTTACATCGACCGTAATTTTGCGCGAAAGATCGCCACCGGCCACCGCTGTGGTCACCTCGGCGATGTTGCGGACCTGTGCCGTCAGATTGCCAGCCATGGAATTCACTGAATCGGTGAGATCCTTCCAAGTGCCTGCAACCCCGGGGACCTCCGCCTGACCACCAAGCTTGCCGTCTGTACCCACTTCGCGTGCGACACGCGTCACCTCGCCGGCAAATCTGTTGAGCTGGTCCACCATCGTATTCAGGGTTTCTTTCAGCTGCAGGATCTCGCCCCGAACGTTCACCGTGATCTTGCGTGAGAGATCGCCATTCGCAATGGCCGTCGCAACCTCGGCGATGTTACGTACCTGGCCAGTCAGGTTGCTGGCCATGAAATTCACGTTATCCGTGAGGTCTTTCCATGTACCGCCAACCCCCGGAACCTGAGCCTGTCCTCCCAGCTTGCCTTCTGTACCGACTTCACGGGCGACACGCGTCACTTCGCCGGCAAAGGCATTGAGCTGGTCCACCATCGTATTGATGGTGTCCTTCAGCTCCAGAATTTCGCCTTTTACGTCTACTGTAATCTTGCGCGACAGGTCGCCGCGGGCGACCGCAGTAGTCACCTCTGCGATGTTCCGAACCTGGGCCGTCAGGTTTCCGGCCATCGCGTTGACTGAGTCTGTAAGGTCCTTCCATGTACCAGCCACGCCGGGCACGACCGCCTGTCCTCCAAGCTTGCCGTCCGTACCCACCTCGCGCGCAACACGCGTCACTTCCGACGCGAAAGACCTCAACTGGTCCACCATCGTGTTGATGGCTTCCTTTAGTTGGAGGATCTCACCCCGAACATCGACCGTAATCTTGCGGGAAAGGTCGCCGCTCGCAACGGCGGTCGCAACCTCAGCGATATTCCGTACTTGCCCGGTCAGGTTGGATGCCATCGAATTAACCGAGTCTGTAAGATCCTTCCAAGTTCCGGCAACGCCAGGAACCTGCGCCTGTCCCCCCAGCTTGCCGTCAGTGCCTACCTCGCGCGCAACACGCGTTACCTCTGAGGTAAAAACGCTAAGCTGCTGGATCATCGTATTAACGATATTGGCAGAACGGAAAAATTCACCCTCAAGGGGGCGACCATCTACGTCCAGACGGACAGTCTGCGTCAGATTGCCTTGTGCTACCGCAGCGATCGCCCGGGCAACCTCGGCAGTCGGCCGCAAGAGATCTTCCATCAGGGTATTGATGCTGGTCTCCATCTCGCCCCAGGATCCGCGAATTGCTTGAAAACGCGTCCGTTCGCGAGTTTTCCCTTCTTTTCCTACGGCCTGACCGATCCGTTTCAGCTCACCCGCCATCTGCTGATTTGTTGCAACGATATCGTTAAAGGTATCGGCTACTTTACCCTCAATTGCGGTCCAATGGTTTGGAAGCCGTACTGAGAAGTCTCCGTCCCGCATGTGCTGCAAAGCATCGAGAACGACAGCAATATCGAATGCCGGCCGGGCGTCTGGGGAGGTGAGGACGATAGACATGGGGAGTTCGAGATCAGTATCGACTGGTTTATCAGTTACACGCTTCACAAGCCACCCTGGGTATCGAGTCGAGTTTGATCATAGCCTAACAATCTCAATACACTATGTTCTGATCCAGAATCAAGGATCGCTCTGCCAGCGAATCTCTTTGTGCATCAATGCTTCTTACTCGTCATCACCATTACCCGGAAACGCCTGGCGTTTTGAATGTCTTCTCGCAGAGAGGAGCACGGTTTTACTTGAGAGAATCAAGGTACATTTGCGCCAACGCTCTACCTGTCATTGAGAAACCGCAGGGGAACTTTGATCCTACAACGCCTAGGTTCATGGGCAACAGGCAGCAAGAGGAAGGTGCAGGAGGAGGAAGTTGCGCGGGAAGACTCCGCCTGCGAACCTCGGCGACTTCCACGGCTTCTCCCAAGGGATAGGAGCTTTTTGAGATTGGCAATGATGCGGTCGGTGACGGTCTGATAGATGGTGGGCTTCTGCATGGCAATATCTCCTGTCTTGAAATGGCCTTATTGTGTTTGCTTACAAACACGCCTTGGCCCTGGCCCACGCCAGCGGAGGCGGCAAGTGTCAAGAGGATAGGTTCCCTACCCGAAATGAAATGAAGGGCACCACAGGCGGTCTGCACAAGCGCAGCGCGGAAGATTAGGGTGCCTCTGGCGCGCGCACGAGGCACCATTTGCCGAAGCGCTCGTAAATCATCGCTGCATGGCCTCTGCCCGTCGCGATACCCAGGCGCGCGACCATCTCCTGCACGAAATAACCGATGACAGGAGAATGCGGAGGACCCAAAGCAGATGGAGGCCATACTGACCACTCGTCTGCATGTAGGTCGAGACAGCTCCGGCGTCGTTGTCCGCCTCCATCAGGTCTTGAGGTTGTAAGTATGAAGGAGGCAGCATGATCCGCATACCCTCGCCCCCCCGACCAATAGGTGCCCCCCTAGGCAACACTCGCAGCTATCCTCTATATCGTGTCCAGAATCTGCTGGATGACCTGGATCGCTATCCATGAGACCACTACTACCTATGGACCACCAGCACTGGTCCTCGCTGCGTAGAGCTGGATCGTGACACGATCATGTTCCTCGTCCCAACGAAGAGTTGCGAAGTGGAACTTGTTTCGCCGCTGGTGCTCGCTGTCCCTACCCGGGAATCGGCTTGCTGATCCCGAACCATAACCCCCGACCCCGGACCAAAACGTAAGCGGATGTTCCCGTCTAACTGGCGGTATGTGGGCTCACCGATCTGGAAGACGGACCTCGTCAAGAGTAGAAGGGTATTGGAGGTTGTATGATCCGCAAGCCCGACGGCAAAGCTAAGCTTCATCCCGATCCTCGCCAGCGGACAATAGGCGATCTCATCAGATCGTCATGATTTTGACGTCTGTTGTGATTGTCTTGATATCGATAGTGGCTGGCACGGGTTAACGAGAAGTTTGAAGAGGCTGAGAACCGCGAGAACGAGTGAAACAGCAATGACCCCGGCCTGAAGGCCTGGGTCATTTTGTGTTCTCAGGATGGTTCTGCATCAGTGAGTGGTTTGGCGATTTAGCACTCAGTGAAAAGGCGCGGCAATTTCCGATAAACAGCAGTCCGGCGCGAACCCGATGGCGCTCCGTGTCGCTGCCTGCAACTAGCCTCTCTTGTGCATGTCGGAGCTTTCCTTGCGAATTCGATAGAGAAGGTATCCGACTACCGCAATATTGATCATGAGCAAAAGGATTTTGACGGTCGTTGGATGGTGGTGTACCTCCCAAACCTCAAGCGGGATAAGTGAACCCGTGATCACGACAGTGAACCACTCAGCCCAACGTTTCAACAGCCAGAGACCAACGCCCTCGGTCAGGAAAAGGGCTGCGTAGACAAAGCTACCCAATCCAAGGTTCTTGATTCTGTTGGGAGAGATGTGTGCGGCCTTTCGAACTGCATGATCGACGTATCGGTTGCCTGGATCCACGCCGAGCTTTGCGACCCAATGGTCCAGGACCGTCGCCACGTCATTGTGGATCAGCTTGAGTATGCCGATGCCGACCACGATCAGGACAGTCGCCTTCAACGGCTTAAATACCGCGATCAGCCGGATCAATCCGTTTTGAGAGGTCCCCATGTAAATGCCACCGCGATGCCCGACGTTTCCAATCAATACGATGCGACCTGGTGCACACGGAAGTGTCGCACGTACTAAGCCGGTCTTTGAGTGAGTTGGCGATTTCGCGCTCGCGGAGGACTTCCCCTCATACGCGTAGCTCGCTGGACCTGTTCCCGTTGCCGCTACCAAACCAGAGAGTGGCACCCGGCAAATTGAAGAAATTTGCGCGCTTAGGGCAACTTTCGCCCTTTCACGGCAATCCAACTTCCTGCGGCAGGATAGTAGGTCATGACCGCAACAGGTGGCTGATCAGTCCACGTTCCTTTGCAGCTGTCACGCGAAAGCTTTGTTCTTGCTAACGAAGTTGTTCTCAGTGTTCTTTGCGCAGGCCAAGTTAAATGCCGTGAGGTGCGCGATGCAATTCCTGAGGGATCTTTCCTCTCCCAGCCCGTACATGCCTCATGGGTACTGCTTTCTGTGGAACCGTGGCCTAACCAGTCTGCATGTTACTTCTGACTTATTGATAGCTTTATCTTATCTTTCGATACCCTTCACTCTGATCTACTTCGTGCGCAAGCGGCGGGATCTTCCATTTCATTGGATGTTTGTATGTTTTGCGATGTTCATTCTGGCCTGCGCCACCCACGCGATGGAAGTCTGGACCGTGTGGCATGCAGATTACTGGCTTTCCGGATCCGTCAAGGCGATCACGGCTTTCGCCTCTGTCTTGACGGCTATATTGCTGGTGAAGCTGGTTCCGCATGCGCTCGCGCTGCCGAGCCCAGCCGCACTTCGGCTGGAAATCGCGGAACGGCGGCGGGCTGAAGACGCGCTCAACCTAGCGAAAATGGAACTGGAACTACGCGTGAATGAACGAACCGCGGGATTAAAGAGAGTCAATGAGGATCTGCTGGGCGAAATTGAGCGACGGAAGCAATTGGAGCAAACATTAAAGAACAGTGAAGAGCAGCTTCGGCTGGCCCAGGAGGCATCCGGCCTGGGCGTGTGGGATTGGGACCTGCGTGACGACAGGACAGTGTGGTCCGCTCAGCATTTTCGGATGTTTGGCCTCGAACCTAGCCTGCGGAGGTTTGACAAACTGAGCCTGGTTACGCTGGTACATCGTGAGGACCGCTCGGATGTGCGATTGGCGATGCGCGAGGCTCTTCGACCCGGCGGGACATTTAATGCTGAGTACCGAATTCAGCGCCAGGACGGCCAGCTACGCTGGGTAATGAGCAGGGGGCAGACTCATTGCGACAGCACGGGTCAACCCGTCCGGATGATTGGTGTGACATTGGATGTAACCGAGCGCAGGCAGACGGCGGAAGAGTTGCGGCGAAGCGAAGAACGATTTCGTCTGCTGATCGAAGGCATCGCGGACTATGCAATTTTTTCGCTTGACCCGGCTGGCTTTGTCACCAGTTGGAACATCGGAGCGGAACGTATCAAGGGATATAAGGCCCAGGAGATCATAGGACAACACTTCTCCTGTTTCTATACGGACGAAGACCTGCGCAAAGGAGCGCCGGCCATGGCTCTGCGGAAAGCGGCTGCGGAAGGCCGGTTCGAAAACGAGGGATGGCGGCTACGCAGAGACGGGTCGCGCTTCCGCGCCAATGCGATCCTGACTTCATTGCACGACCAGCAAGGAGAGTTGATCGGTTTTGCCAAAGTTACCCGGGATCTGACGGAAAACCGACGGGCAGAGGAGGCGGTTCAGGCAGCGCACGCTGAGCTGGCGCGGGTAGCCAGAGCGACGACTCTGGGGGAACTCACAGCTTCGATCGCGCATGAGATCAACCAGCCGCTGGCCGCGATCATCAACAATGCCAACGCCAGTATAAGAATCCTGGCCGGCTCGACACCGGATATGGCAGAGGTGCGACAGGCGGTTACCGAGATTGCAGAGGCGGGTACACGGACAGGGGAAATCGTTTCACGCGTCCGCGGGTTGCTGAAGAAGAGTGCTCCGGAGAGACACCCGCTGGATATCAACCAAGTAATTCGCGAGGTGCTGGCCCTAATTCCGAATGAGCTGGAAAAGCAACACGTTTCGTTGGAGGTGGAACTAGTGCCCACGCCCCCCCGGGTACTAATGGATCGAGTACAGCTCCAACAGGTTCTACTGAATTTGATCATGAACGGTATCGAGGCGATGAATGTGACTTTTGATCGCCCGCGCGTGCTGATGATCCGATCGGACGCGCGTGACTCAGAGCTGGAGGTCATGGTGAAGGACTCCGGCAGCGGGCTGGATCCGCGGCATCTTCCGCACATCTTTGATATGTTTTTTACCACCAAGAAAAGCGGAATGGGCATGGGATTGCCCATCAGCCGATCGATTATTGAGGCACACAGCGGCCGCCTTTGGGCAAACTCTGATCGCGCCATTCAAGGCGCAGCCTTCCACTTTTCCTTGCCAGCTATCGCGTAGTCACAGCCATGAACGAAATTCCGCCGGTCGTGTTTGTCGTGGACGATGAGGCGGCAGTGTGTATCTCGCTTAAGAGGCTCTTACGATCTGTAGGCCTGGAGGC
The DNA here is from genome assembly GCF_036877565.1 of Edaphobacter sp. HDX4. NCBI lineage: Bacteria > Pseudomonadati > Acidobacteriota > Terriglobia > Terriglobales > Acidobacteriaceae > Edaphobacter > Edaphobacter sp. HDX4. The sequence goes on along the minus strand of NZ_JAEDXW010000033.1, from coordinate 18,166 downwards.
CCAGACCTACCCTTCAGCGCAGGAGTTTTTGCGCAGCGAGCGCCCGGACGCGCCGGGATGCCTGGTGCTGGATGTTCGACTTCCCGGATTGAGCGGGCTTGATCTTCAGCAAGAACTTAGGGCGGCGAAAATTAATCTTCCTGTCATTTTCGTTACTGGGCATGGCGACATCCCGATGTCGGTTCGAGCCATGAAGGCGGGCGCGGTTGAATTCCTGACCAAGCCCTTCCGCGAACAAGACCTGCTGGAAGCAATCCAGCGTGGGATCGAGCTGAGCCGCATCACAAGACAGAACAACGCTGAAATACGCACACTGCAACGGCGCTATGCATCGCTGACGCCGCGGGAGCGGGAGATCTTTCCTCGCGTAACCGGCGGTTTGCTCAACAAGCAGATTGCCGCACAGCTTGGAGCCAGCGAGAAAACGATCAAGGTGCACCGCGGCCAGGTGATGCAGAAGATGAAGGCGGAATCGCTGGCTCATCTAATCCAAATGGCCGAAAAACTGCGGCTATCTTCCAATTGATCCCCGTCCTATGGGACCAAGGTCCAATATGCAGCCCGAAGTGCCGGAGTTATTGTTCATTCATGCAAGGCATTGTTAAGCAATCGACTCTACTATTCTTTGTTACCTATTCTTTGTTACCCAAAGAAGGCCACTAGCTCGGCGGCCGCTGAACTTGATCAGACCACATGTGCCGCGCTGCTCGAAGCCTGAAAACGAGCATGAATGAACTACCTTTGATAGCGATTGTGGAGGATGACCGCTGGATGCGAAGGTCACTCGAAAGGCTCCTCAAATCCGCTGGATTTCGGGCGGAGACCTTCGTTTCGGCGGAGGACTATCTGGCAGCTGGCAATCACGAGGGAACCGGCTGCATCATTTTGGATATAGGGTTGCCTGGCATGAGCGGGTTTGAGCTGGAGCGCCGCCTGACAGCAGATTGTATCCGGCGGCCGATAGTGTTTGTTTCGGCGCACGACGAACCTGAGGTACGGGACGGGGCAACGCTTGCAGGAGCTATCGCTTTCCTGGGCAAGCCGTTGGACGATAACTCTTTGCTCAATGCAATTTCTTCAGCGCTCCAATAACAGGTAAGACATCATGACGTGTCGTGCCCGCATCTGCATCGGTGCAGATGCAGTGGCTCTTGCTTCTCCAGTGTCGTTCACCACTTTGCTGGGTGTCCCACCGACATAGCCGCTGAGTGCGGTTGCGGCAATATCCCCTCGGAGGATGACGTGCAGACTACGAACATATTCGTCAATGACCAACTGAGAGGCGCGGAGCCTCTCCTCAAGTTGTATACAGTGTTGATTGCCGATGACCTTCCCATCGTGCGCGCGGGATTGGCAACGATGATTAACCGCAGAGTGGACATGCGAGTCGTCGCTGAGGCGTCGAATGGGAAGGAAGCGGTGGACAAATTTATTGCGCATTCCCCTGACATCGCTCTGCTCGAACTGAGATTGCCTCTCATGGATGGAGTCGAGGCAGTTGCTTCCATCTGCAAGCAAGTGCCGTCTGCGCGCCTTGTCATCTTCACCACATGCCAGGGAGAGGAGGACATCTATCGCGCCATGAGAGCCGGTGCTTATGGATACCTGCTAAAGGACACAGCGCTGAGCGAAGTTGTCGAGTGTATTCGTGCGGTGGCGGAGGGTGGGAGATGGATTTCACCCGCGGTGGCGGCCAAGTTGGGAAAGCGAATCGCTGACAGGGGGTTGACAGCAAGAGAACTGGAAGTGATTCACGCATTGAGCAGCGGCAAAAGCAACAAAGAGATCGGTAGCCTGCTTGACATCAGCGAAGCTACAGTCAAGGTACACATCACGCATATCTTGGAAAAGCTCAAGGTTGCCGGACGCACGGAAGCGATTAACGTGGCGGTGAGACGTGGTCTGGTGCATATGGATTCACTCGCAGCTGCGTAAAGGCTACATGACCTGAATCACGCAGCACTCTTTAGCCCGAGTTTTTAGCCAGTGGCGAAACGACTCATACAAAATACAAACACAAAAGCCTTAGAGATTCTCTTCTTGGAACGCCAGACCCAGGACTCCCGGCTACTCCGAAGGTAGTAGAGCGTTGTAGGAACTCGAGCCAAGTCCCAGGTAGCCCACAGCGCAGATCGTGGCTTTATCCTCACGTTTGATTGTTTTTGCGCAGGCGTTTCGCTAGCATGCGGCGATGAGATTTAGGAGCTCCCGATGACAACTGCTGCCTCGACTCAGCTCACTCTTCCTGTAACCGGCCGGGATCACATTCAGGGATCGGGCAGCGCAGTGGTGACCCTGGTTGAATATGGAGACTACGCGTGTCCCCGTTGCAAGGAAGCCCGTTCAGTCGTGAAGCGGCTTCAGACGGCCCTGGGGGATCGACTGCGGTATGCGTTTCGCCACTTCCCGATACCCAGCTTGCACCCAAACACCCATCGTGCGTCCGAAGCGGCAGAGGCGGCGGGGGCGCAAAACAAGTTCTGGGAGATGCACGAACTTCTCTATGACCGCCAGGGCACGCTTTCCGACAAACATCTCAAGGGATACGGCACCCAGGTTCGCCTCGACATGGAGCGCTTCAATCGCGACATGACGTTGCAGACCTTTGCTCTTCATGTGCGCGAGGACGTTCTGAGCGCCAACCAAAGTGGAGTCAGCACTACCCCATCCTTCTTCATCAACGATAGCCGGTATTTAGGCGACTGCGATTTCGAGACCCTACTCTCCCAGATTGAAGAAATCATTGGAAACCAGTCTTCCGGAAATCGTGCGCTCCAAACCACCCCTGCCGATCAGGCGATGGCCGATTCTTCAACGTCGCCCGCCAACAGGCAATAACCCGAGAAAGGAGTTTCCATGGCAACCGAAAATGAACAGAGTACGCAACCCACTGGCAAAGAAGAGGACCGTTCTTCGCAAAAGCCCGGTTTGATCCGGAATTCTCAGGACGGCGGCGTCGCGAGACGTCCAGGGTCTGGCCTGGCGCTCACTCCGTACGAAATGCTTCTCATGAATCCGTTTTCTTTTTTTCGAAGAATGACGGAAGGTGTCCTGCAGCCATTTTCAGAGGACGAGGCAAGCCCCGCGATTGCCTGGCTGCCGAGAGTTGAGATCTTCGAACGCGACGGAAAGTACCACGTCCTAGCCGAACTTCCAGGGCTGTCGCCGAAGGATGTGCGCGTGGAAGCAGACGACGGTGCACTCGTTATCCAGGGGGAACGGAAGGTTGAGCAGGATGCAACCGAAGGAGGAGTTCGCAGGAGTGAAAGACAATTTGGATACTTTTTCCGACGCATTCCGCTGCCACAAGGAGTGGATCCGGAACAGGCAAAGGCGAAGTTTCAGGATGGGGTGCTCGAAATCATTATGCCGGCTCCGAGCCCTAAGGTGGAACGAAAGCAGATCCCGGTAGAGGGCGACAGCAAGTCCGCTTCTGACCAAAGCAAGCAGGCGGCCTGAAACGGCCGCCGCATGACATGTAGCACCAGATTGGATGGACGGGTGCCCTAATTTCACCGATACGTGTTTCTAATGTTTTCCGTATCCCGGACAGAATTTCCTGGATGTATAGCAAAAATCATCGGAGGAGCTTCGCCCCTGCTTTTCGGCCCCACGTACGAAGGGGCGAACGTGGGCACCCGTGCAGTTTCTGTTTGGTCCTGAAAACCGCGAGTTCATTATGAAGGAGCATCACCATGAACAACGAGACGGGTTCCAACCTATCACCTACTAAGGTGGAGTTCATTGTTTTCATCGTGTTATGCCTGCTGGTCTCAGGCGGCTGCAGTTCCAATAAGCCGAATGGTGTAAATACTGCAACCGAAACTCCGAAGACCTCGTCGCCTCCGGCTCCCGACTTCCAGAAGCAGCATGAGCAAGCCGAAGGGCAGCTCCGCCCTCAAGTCGAGGCGGAACGGCAAAAAAATCAGAAGGAGGCGGAGCAGACACTCGACCAGGACGCGATTGTCGCGGTCGAGCAGACCGACGACGCAATCAAATCGATTGCGAAAAACAACAAGGCCGACGCCATGGCCTCTATCGAGCGTGCCACGGGGAAGATCAACATTCTGCTAGCGAGGAACCCGGCCACGGCGCTTATTCCGGTCCATGCAGAGGTCGTGGTCATCGACGCAGCACCGGCCGATGTCAAAGCGATCGATCAAATCGTTCAACGGGCCACGGATGCCGTGAAACAAAGAAATTTGCCAGCTGCTCGCATATTACTCGCCTCGGTTGTCAGCGAGCTACGCATTCGTACCACATCTCTTCCTTTGGGCACGTACCCCGCAGCTTTGCAACAGGCAGCTCGTCTTTTGGATCAAGGTAAGAACCAGGATGCAGGAGATGTGCTGCTCACCGCAGTCAACACCCTGGTGACGGTGGATCATGTGATACCACTGCCGTTACTTCTTGCCCAGGCTGCAATCGACGCGGCCAACTCCCACCGCCAGGATAAGGAAATGGCGCTGACGCTGTTGCAAACAGCAAAGACTGAGGCCGATCGGTCACGGCATCTTGGATACCTGGGCGATGAGTCGGAATACAAAGCTCTGGATCAGGAAATCGCTAGCGTGGAAACAGCGGTGAAGGGCAAGAGTGACACGAGCTCGGTGTTCGCCCAGCTCCGGGACAGAATTACCGGCGTCCTTAAGCGAGCAAAGGAAGAAGAACATCGCGGATGATCTCGTGTGTGCTTATCCGCTGGTAAGACAGTTGTCACTGGCGCGTAAATGATCAAGTTCAAGGCTAAAGCCAGTGTTAGATTCAGGTCTGCAGGATTGGTCGATTCTCGTCAGCAGTACCTACAGAGACAACTATCTGGCCGGAAAGAGCGGCGGCTCAACTCTGTTGGTAGGCGTTTACGTCACGCCCTAGTGACCCCCTTGATTACAGGGCCAAGCCCGGTCAGTGTCACAACGTCGTATTTCCCATAAATATCTAAGTATCTACGCTCGCTAAGAGAGCGTAGACCTTTCAAGCCTGTGTGGTGCCTAACACAACATTGCAGTGCTTCCCGCGGAAGCCATATGGAGCTCCGTTGATCTCGATCTAATCCTATTGGCGTACATCGACGTGTTGCTAAAGGCGATAGCCGCTCTAGCCATCAAACGGGATGCTTCCCTCCTTCCTCTGACGAATTGTTTCGAGCAGCGCGGCGCTCTAATCTGCTTCGGAAACGTAAAGCCGCATGTCTCTTTGGAGCGTGCGAATCAAAGGTGCAAATCACCAGGAGAACAGTTCACATGACAACAAACACGCTTGCTCGTACGGATCAAGAGGTTCAAACAGATGTACTCGCCGAACTACGCTGGGAGCTCAGCGCCCAAGCAAAAGATATTGGCGTAGCAGTCAAAGACGGTGTCGTCACTCTTACAGGAACAGTGGACAGCTACTTGAATAAGTGGAAAGCGGAGCAGGCTTCCCATCGGGTGAGCGGCGTTTATGCAGTAGCCAACGACATAACCGTACGCACCATCGGGGAGCGCACGGATAGCGACATTGCGGCCGCCGCAGTGCACGCGCTTAAGTGGAATTCGATTATCCCGTCCGAGAAGATTCATGTAACCGTCGACAAAGGCTGGGTAACACTCAAGGGCGAAGTGGAATGGCAATACCAAAGGCAGGAAGCCGAACGCGCTGTACGGGGACTCTGGGGCGTAAAGGGCGTAAGCAACCTGACCACCGTGAAGCCGCTCGCCTCCCCCGACGACCTGAAGAAGAAGATCGAGGATGCCCTGGTTCGGAGCGCTCAGGTCGACGCAAAACAGATCACGGTTGAAGTGCTGGGAAGCAAAGCAGTTCTCAAGGGCAAGGTGCGTTCCTGGGCCGAGCGGCAAGAAGCGGAAAGAACAGCGTGGCTGGCTCCGGGGATCACCGCTGTCGATAACCAGATCACCCTCTTTTAGCGCTTCTCGACGGTGGAGTTCTTCGCGCCGAAGATGCACAACAACAACCATGATAGCGACGATCGACATGCAGCCGGCCGGTCGTTGCGGCAGCGCTTCACGAAGAAAGGGTCCTGTATGCGAATCGCTTCCATGGAAAAGAGTCATTTAGTCGTAGGGGTTCTCGTCACGCTCCTCTCGTTTTCGCTGGCGACACGTGCTTTTGCGTTGCGGCCCGAAAGCAACCAGCTAACTCAACTTCTGGGAGAGGCGCGAGCCGAGGCCGCTGAACTGGCGAAAGACGCCGACGAAACAGAAGCGCTCATTCGGAGCGATGTGAGCTGGCAAACGCATGCGGAGATGCTCGACGTGGTCAAAGAGCATGTGAACAAGATGGGTCGCATTGTCGACAAACTGACTGCAACACGCGTTTCCGGTTCTGAATTGCAGGAACAGGCGGTCGACCGCATACTGCCTCTGCTCAAAGAACTGGCCGCCAACACGACCGCCGCAATCAATTACCTGAACCAGAACAAGACTCGCCCGATCGGCGAACCATATACCCAATATTTGAAGGACAACGCCGATACTGCTCACCAACTCGCGTCTGCAGTTTCGTCGCTTTTTGAATACGAGAAGACGATGAACAAGATGGGGGAATTAAAGAACAAGCTCGAGATCAGAGAACAATAAGCGGATTTCCGTTCGACACAACTCAGATCATGGAGGTTTCACCGTGAATGCTCTTCGACGAATCTCAGTGACAGCGGCGTTAGTCGCCGCCTTGTTCTCGATTCCAGCGTTGGCCCAGAAAGTGGTGACCGACTATGACCACTCAGTCAACTTCTCGCGATATCACACTTATTCGTGGGGGCATGTTCAAGCCACCGATCCTCTATTCGAGAGCCGTATTCGCGAGGCAGTGGACCATGTCCTTCAGGCTAAGGGATGGCAATTAGTGCCGGCCGAGAGCGATGTCATGCTGACGGCTGTCGCTATCAAGGGAAACCAGACCGAATATACAACCTTCTACGACGGATTGGGTGGGGGCTGGAGATGGCACGGGTGGGGCACAGGCATGGCGACGACAACGGTGGACAAGATCCCTGTAGGAACGTTAGTCCTCGACATCTACGACTCCTCCACCAAGAACCTGGTCTGGCGTGGTGAGGCACACGATCAGCTTTCAGATAAGCCGGATAAGGATACAAAAAAACTCGAGAAAGCTGTGGATAAGATGTTTGCTAAGTTTCCGCCACAAGCCACGTAGTGAGCAAATCGCCACGGGCCAGCCATCGTGCTGCCGGGAACGTCGCCTGGAAGTGTTTGGCGCCTCACTCCCGTGTCGATGTAACCGCAAGTGTCATTTCCACGGAGGAGTCGTCATATGCTCGCCTCTTTTTCTCGCTCCACGTTCTGGTCCATGTTCGTGGGCGCCTTGCTCCTTCTTGCAGGACTGATGGCGATCGTATTGCCGCCCATTGCCGGCATTGCCGCCAGTATCTTTTTTGGTTGGCTGCTTCTGATCGGTGGTGTCGCTCATCTAGTCTATGCGTGGTCGGAGCGCGGAACCGGAGCCGTACTCTGGCAGATTCTGATCGGTGTCGTCTATGTGATTGCCGCTCTTTACATGCTGGTGTTGCCGGTAGCGGGACTAGTCACGCTCACATTGGTGCTCGCATTTTACGTCGCGGTTTCCGGCATCTTTGAACTTGCCGTTTTCGCTCGCTTGCGACGGTTGCGGGGAACGGTCTGGTTTTTGGTCGATGGCCTGGTTTCGTTACTGCTTGGGGGTCTCATCTTCTTTCATTGGCCGTGGAGCTCGCTGTGGTTTGTCGGCACGTTGGTGGGGATCAGCCTGCTGTTGAGCGGCATCGCAAGAATTACCGTGCCGCTGAGTCTGCGTCTGCGGCCGACGGTATGAGGCTGGAACGGAATGGAAGGAGTCTTACATGAAAATGAGAGGCCTGGCCTGGAAGCAGGGCCTAATAGCGGTTCTCATAGTGATGCCGACATTCACATGCACATTACCCCTCCGTGGATACATAACCAAAGCGGATAGCCCGCAGTTGACGCTGCTTCTCTCGGACGCCGAGGATGAAGCACTTGAATTGGCGAACGACGCCGCTGACACCCAAGAGCTGATCCGAAGCGACGAAAATTGGGTGAACCACGCGTTGATGCTTGCCAAGGTGAAAGGCCATGTGGATAACCTTGCCCTCATCATCCAGAAGTTAAGTGATATGGAAAAGTCAGGCTCTGATTTGCAGAAACAGGCAGTCGACCAGATGCTGCCCCTGGTGAAGCAGTTATCAGCCAATACCACGGCGGCGATCAACTATTTGAATCAGAATAAGACCAGGCCGACCTCTCCCGCATATGTGCAATATCTGAAGAAGAATGCGGAGACGGCTCATCAGCTCTCTTCCATGATTTCTTCCCTTGTTGATTACGAGAAGAGCATGACGGAGATCGAAAGGTTAAGAAGCAGCCTTGGAACTCCCAGAAGCTAGCATGACGAATAACAACATGCTTACTCTGAAATCCGAAATCAAAGAACTGCGCGTCAAATGGCAAACCTTGTCGCTCTATGAGAGGTTCGAGCAGACGGTCGTCTCGGCGCTTACGTTGGTGATCGCCGTCATCATAGCGCTAGCCGCCTGGCAATTAGTCCTGCACACCCTCAGGATGGTCCGAAGCCATATGATAGATCCTGCTGATTCCCAGACGTTTCAGGGGCTCTTTGGCATGGTGCTCACGGTGCTGATCGCGCTTGAGTTCAAACACACGCTACTGGTGGTCAGGCATCATCGCCGCGCCATCGTCCAGGTACGAGCCGTAGTCTTGATCGCGCTGCTTGCGCTGGTTCGCAGATTTATCATTCTCGATCTCTATCAAACCACTCCGAGTGTAGTAGCAGCCCTGGCCGGTGCTTCTTTGGCACTTGGAGTTGTATTTTGGCTGGTCGGTAATTACGCACCCCCGGAGGGAGATGCGTTGCAGGAGTGATGATGAACAACGCTCTTGAAAGAGGTACTCTCGTCAGCATGCTTCTCCGCAGAAAATCGGGGTCCACACTCGTGCTACTTGTGGCATGTCTCATGCAGATGGTTGCGGGGCAGCCTGTATCATTTGCACAGCCGGGGCTGCTGACTCCGACTCAACTAGATCAACTGGTGGCGCGCATCGCGCTGTATCCCGACCCACTGCTGGCAAATATACTCACCGCTTCGACCTACTGGAGCGAGATTCCTCAAGCTGCGGCCTGGGCAGATCAGCATAGCTATTTGAAAGGGGACGCGCTGGCACAGGCCATACAAGCGGATCACTTACAGTGGGATCCCAGCATTCTGGCTTTGTTGCCCTTCCCTTCGGTACTGGATATGATGGCGCGGGATCCTGCGTGGACAGAGCAACTCGGTAATGCGGTTCTGACGCAGGAAACCGAAGTGATGGATGCAGTGCAGCGGATGCGCCAGCAGGCGATGAGCTACGGCTATCTGGCACCGAATAGCTACATCAATGTCGTCGCAACCGGAGGGTATATCCAGATTCTTCCCGTCAATCCAAATGTGGTTTACGTACCTTATTACGATCCTCTCGTGGTCTTCGCGTCACCGCGGCGTGGCTTGGCGATTGCGGGCGCGATCCACTTCGGTCCTGGGATCACCATTGGTTCGGCGTTCGCCGGATGGGGATGGTGGTTTGGCTCAGGATTTCTGTGGCCTTCACACACAATCCTCATCGATCACCGTCCCTGGGGCCGAACCTGGATCAATCGAACAGGATACATTCACCCTTATGTGCATCCATGGGTGAGACCGATAGGACCGCGGGTGGAGACACATCGATTGCGAAGGTAGGTAGACCGGGTACGGGATGCTGCTGCGGCTCAGAGCACGCACTGCTCATCCTCGCGGGAGGAGCGCTTCAACTTCTGTGCGCAGCTGAGAATGGACGAATCGACTCCCTTCCACTCGAAAGATGAGTCGGTCGTTGCCTCGGACCCTTTACGCCGGCCCACTAAGTGGTGACAACTCGACCTCATTTGTGGTTCTTGGCGTTTGGAATGCCCACATACAAGGGATCTGCGGTGGCTCTTCTAAATCTAAGGTCGTACCAGCGGGTCGTACCCCAGTAGGAGATATCTCTATCCGCTGTGAGCAATTGTGCTCGGCTGCTCCGGACGCTAGCATCGGCATCCATATAGACATGAGCGCAAAGGCTTCTATTTTGGGATTGGGGATTATGGGCGCGGCGATCGCCCGTAGCGCCGCTCATGGCGGCTTGAATACCACGGCGTGGGATCGATCGCCCGAACGCGCCTCCGGTTTTGCTTCGGACAAGGTCCAGATTGCACATGCCGCTCGGGATGCGGTTCAGGATGCGGACATCGTCGTCACCATGGTGTCGGACGCCGATGCGGTACTGAGCATCATGAAGGAACGAGAGGTACTGGCGGCCATGAAGCCGGGCGCGGTCTGGATACAGATGTCGACCATCGGGATCGAAGGCACGGAACGCGCCTGGCGCCTGGCCGGCACGCGACCCGAGATCAGGTTCCTGGATGCGCCGGTTTCGGGCAGCAAAGCTGCGGCAGAACAAGGGAAGCTCGTCATCCTTGCATCGGGCGACCAAGATCGCGCGGGCGCGACAGCACAGCCATTCTTCGATGCGATCGGGGCGCAGACTCATTGGCTCGGCGATGTGGGACAGGGAACGCGCATGAAACTCCTGTTCAACGCCTGGATAGCGATCCTCATGGAAGGGGTCGCGGAAGTGTCCATACTTGGGGATGCACTCGGCATCGACCTGGGCCGTTTCACGTCACTAGTCTTAGGCGGTCCACTGGTTCCGGCGTGGGCACTGGCTAAATTGCAGAAGATAAAAGAAGGGCGCACCGCGGAGACGGAATTTCCGCTTCGCTGGGCACACAAAGATGTTCAGCTTGCACTCGCAGCGGCAGCAGAAGAGCGTGCCATGCTTCCCATCCTCAACAGGATCGACGCTATCTGGGCAGAAGCCGAACCCGGCTTCGGAGCAGACGACCTTAGCGCTATCTACCTGGCACTCAGTAATGGAGTTAAGCAATGATCACCTTATCAACCCTTCCAAAGGTCATGAAAGCTGCGGTCGTGGATGCGGCGGGGCCTCCCGAAGCCATTCACATCAAAGAGGTGCCTGTACCTGCACTGGCGTCGAACCACGTACTGATCGCGCTTGCGTATGCGGGTGTGGGCATATGGGACGCTGAGGAGCGAGCAGGATCCTGGGGATCGGTCAAGCCGGGAACAATCCTGGGTGCGGATGGCAGCGGAACGATTGCTGCCGTTGGAAGCCATGTGACAACGTTCCACGTGGGCGATCGCGTTTACTCTTACAGCTACGGCAACCGTAGCGGCGGATTTTACGCGCAATATGTCAGCGTTCCGGTGGACAGGGTAGCTCCTGTTCCCGCACACCTGGAGATGAAGATCGCGGGGGGGATGCCGTGCATTGCATTGACAGCTCAATCCGGCTTGCAAACGCTGAAAGTGACTCACGGTCAAACCGTATTGGTGTTCGGTGCGAGCGGCGGCGTCGGTTCCTGCGCGGTCTGGCTGGGAGGCGAAAAGGGGGCAACGGTTGTCGGCACAGCGCGGCCCGACGCGCAAGAGTATGTTCGCTCGCTGGGGGCTGCGCACACCATCGATCCAAATTCGCCGGAACGCGAGAGCGTAATCAAGCGTGCGGCCAAAGACGGGTTTGACGCTGCGTTGGTTACGGCCAGCAGCGATGCGTTGCCTTCCTTCTTTTCGCATCTGAAGCCGAGAGCGCCGATCGCCTTTCCGAATGGCGTTGAACCCGAACCACATTTCAACGGCCATCCGGCATCAGCATTCGATGGTGCGATGTCGCATGAGGCTTTCGAAAAGCTGAATGCAGCGATCGGTGCACGGACCCTGCCCCTGAGGACCCAGGTTTTTCCATTTGAAGACGTCGCTGCAGCCCATCACAGGATCGAACAAGGACACGTTGTGGGCAAGATCGTCCTGCACGTCGACTTATAGACTTGCCCGCGCACGGGAACAGGCTGACATGGTTTTCCTCCCCTCAGTGGCTGGCTAAATAACGGTGAACAAATGTAACAGCCATTGCGCCTTCCCCAACGGCCGAGGCGCATCGCTTCACGGACCCATGGCGAACATCGCCGGCGGCGAACATTCCGGGAAAACTGGTTTCAAGATAGTAGGGTTCGCGATCGAGCGGCCATGTACCCGCAAAGTTCCTGTGCTGTCGTAAATCCGGACCAGTAACGAGATAAGATTGTTCGTCGCGCACCAAGCCCGCTTCTGCAGCCCAGTTGGTGTTGGGAACGCCGCCGAGGCATAGGAAGAGCCAGCACGTCTGGACCGTTTCCTGCCGGCCGGTCAAATTATTAACGAGAGTAATGGCTTCCAACTGGTTGTCGCCATGCAACTCGACGACTTCAGTATGCGGTCTTACCTCGATCTTAGGCGAAGTCGATATGCGATCAACCAAATACTGGGAAAGCGTTTCCTTCAGGCCATCTCCACGAATCAGGATGTAGACCCTCCGCGCATAGCGGGAGAAGTGTATGGCCGCCTGCCCGGCGGAGTTGCCGCCTCCGACCACATAGACGTCCTGGCTGGTGCAAAGCTCCGCCTCGCTGGTGCCGGCGCCGTAAAAGACACCTGCGCCGCGCAGACGTTCTTCGTTCCAGAGGTTGAGGCGGCGGTACTCCACACCGGAGGCACAGATCGCGGCGTGCATCACAAAGCTGGTGCCATCCGCTAGGTGGCCGATCGACTTTCCGGGCACGAGCTCGGCACGCACCCCCTCATGGAGCAGAAGAATCTCCGCTCCAAAGCGGTTGGCCTGGTCACGGGCACGTTTCGCGAGGTCAGAGCCGCTGATACCCTCCGGGAATCCCAGGTAATTCTCAATCCTGGAACTGGTACCCGCCTGCCCGCCTACGGCGTAGCGCTCGATGAGTAGGGTTTTGAGGCCCTCGGACGCGCCGTAGACTGCAGCACTGAGGCCGGCAGGGCCCCCGCCCAGGATGGCCAGATCGTATTCTGCGCTGGATGGCCTTTGGAACCAACCTAACTTCTCCGCAATCTGGCGAATGGTAGGATTCTCCAACCTAACGCCATCGGGAAAGAGGCAAACCGGCAGGCGGTAGTCGTGCAGATCGTTGACCTGGGCCAACTCCCGCGCCTGCTCATCAGTGGTCAGCTCGATCCATTCGAAAGGAACATTGCTGCGATATAGAAAATCACGCAAGGCGTAAGCGGGGGACGAGCCGTGAGTGCCAAAAAGCCTCAACCCAAACGAATGTTGTGTATTGGACGCGCTCATTTCAATTGCCTCACAAGATCTACAACAACGGGAGCCTGGCAGGACGAGGAACCAGGGGTAATGCCTTGTCGATGCGAGCAATTTCTGCTGCAAACAACTGGAAATCTCCTGCACCTGCATTCTCAGCGGCGTGCTCGGAGTGGAAGCCTTGGGAATGGCAAAGAGTCCGGGGGGAATGCATGAGGTACTGGAGCGCCACCTGGCGGGGGGGCATGCTACAGTTCCGCTATTTCGTGCAAGACTCGCCCGCCCGGCGAGTGTTGCGCCGGGAATGCTCCATCACCCAGTGGACTATATCCTACCACCGCCACTTTGTGTTTCTGGCACCAGGGAAGGCATTGCGCTGTACGCGATAATTGAGAAATGCGAGCTGCAAACGATGGCGAAACGGAATGGTCGCCGGTCCATGTTTTCCGTTTAGCCCGTCATTCGGAAGTGACTTTCAAATTTGAGCAGCGAACCACTGCTTGATGGACGAGCAGCGTAGGGAACTCGACCTTCGAACCGAGAGAATCGTCGGATTCGAAGCACTCGTCCGGTGGGAACACCCGACACTAGGAACGATCTCACCCCAGCAATTCATTCCGGTGATCGAACAGATGGGCTGTCCGACAACTTCACCGCGACCATGCTGTCCTTCCATGGAGTTGGTCATCGAGGCGATGGACGAGTCCGGCCCGATGGGACTCGCTGCAATCTCCGTGGCTCACTACGGCGACCTCATGCGCGACCCGGAGAGGTGCTTCGAGCTTGGCCTCGCCGGGGGCGCACACCTCAATTCCTTTCATTACCGCAAACGACTATCTAGGCGCAGAGGGGCGCGGGCCGCGCGAAACGCGGCCTTGCTGATTCAAAGTAACGGGTGTAGTGTTGCTTGCCTCTTCCCTTTCGGTTGGGGCCTCGCCTTAACGCTTTCGATCAGCGAGGTCTATCCCGGTCAGTTCGGATCGCTGCCTCTGAGATCGGATGTTCGGAATCCAGGCTCTCGGCCCCCAAATTCAAAGCCAAAGGTGCATCGTATGAAGCCTCTGTTGCCCGTGGTTCTCGTTGTGACGGCCGCTCTCTCCGTGTCTCCCTGCTCAAACCCCAGCCGCCGCTCCGGCTGCAACGCGCTTGCCGATCCCTGCCGCTCCTGGGAAGAGGTTCGATTTGGCCTGGGTTGGAAAAATCACTCAGGTCGCCGACCCGCAGATCAAGTCTGATGGCAAAGCCATCGCGGTTGTTGTGATCCGGCCAAATTATGAGGAAGATCTGAATGAGTCGGAGCTGGCGGTGGTTGACGCGGCCACGTGCAAGGCCCGGTCTCTTACTCATGGACGCAAGACAGCTTCGTTCCCACGTTGGTCGCCCAATGGAGACCGCCTCGCGTTTCTAGCCAATGATAGTGAGAAGCACAACCAGATCTTTGTTCTGGAGATGGCCGGCGGCGAAGCAAGGCAAGTGACCAGGAGTCCTACGTCCATCCAGCAATTCGCCTGGAAGCCGGATGGTGGCGCGTTTGCCTTTGTCGCTGCCGATGAAGCGGAGAAGAAGAAGGGCGCCGACAAGTTTGATGATGCCTTCGAAGTCGGCAACGGCAGCTATCTTGATCGAGAAGAGGCGCTCCCCTCCCATCTCTGGCTCATCCCTGCGGACGGCGGCGAAGCGAAGCGGCTCACCTCAGGGTCCTGGCCCCTACCCGTCGCGTTTCCACCCGGACCCCCAGCTTCTCCCATTGCCTTTACGGCCAATGGCGCGAAGCTGATCTATGTTCGCCTGGAGAATACGTACTCGGGTGATCGCGGCAACTCCTCGCCGCAGGCGCTCGATATGACGACAGGAAAATCGGAGCCGATTACGACGCACACGAAGCTCGCTTCATTCCCTGTGCTTTCGTCGGATGGCTCACACCTTGCCTACATTTATCAGCGAGACGGATTGGAGTCGATGTACCGAGACGTCTATGTAGTTAGTGACGGCCATCATCGCCGCCATCATGCTTCATCATTGGCGAGATAGAACAACTCCTTGCCATCGCCGCCACCTAGGCTTGGGCCCCAGCTACACATCGCCCATCACACCACTCATTGCAAGGCTTCCCGGAACTCTGCTAGCCTACCCGCGTTCCCGGGCTCATCCTCCAGCACGCGCAGGTCATCGTCGGTCCGTCTCAGGAGGCATCTACGTGAGCAAGTCAAAATCATCCAAGAACAACAGCTCCGCCACCGAAGCAGCCCGCATCGCACGCGCCGAGGCGCAGTTCGCGACCGTCGGCAATCGCCTCAAGACCCTCTCCGCGACCGAGCCTCTCCTCCACGCCTACGGAGAAGATCCGAAGGCCTACTCCGCCGAACTCACCAAGCAATACGCCGCGCTCGCCTCCCGACCCCGTCCCTCTGCCCCCGTCGTCAAGGACATCTCCCCGCGCGTCGCCCTTACGCTCGATCGCCTCGCCGACATCTTCGGCCCGTGGCAGACCGTCGCCGTGCCAACCGCCGACGTCGGCCTCGTCGAAAAGCCGAACAGTTCCAAGACCAGCGGCGACGCCGGAGGCGTGCTCTCCCCCGGTTACATCATTCCTTATGCCGCCATCTCCAACAGCGGCTCGCAGGAGCAGTGGTGGGTCAACACCTGGCAGTACGTCATCCCTCTTCCCATCACACCAACGGGTCCCGGCAGGCTCGCCTATCGCTTCTACGTCCAGGCCGGTCTCGAGTTCTATCGGCAGAACTTCCTCTCCGGCTCCGCACACGTCTACGCCACGGTCGCAATAACCAACGACCTCGCAGGCCATCCCATCGACTTCTCCCAGCCCGCCAGCTCCACCTTCGCCATCGCCGAAGACCTGCCCACCAGCGAGGTCCCACCGCTTCTCTCGGGATACACCGCCGTCAATGGCCACATCGATCTCGTCGCAGGTAAGACACCTGCCATCGGCATCCTCTGCGGTCTCATCCTCAGCGTCGCGCAAGGCGAGCTACGCGTCACCCCCGACTACTACAGCTATATCTTCCTCACCAACCCCGACGCCAGATCCAACGCCGACATCGGCAAGATCGAGTACCGCATCGACCCCATCTTCTGGGTCGAAGCCGTAGCCGCAAAGCTCACGGAATAACCCGCAAAAGTGTCTGGCTTTCGAGGTTTGGGTTCCTCATCTCCTACAGCTCTCCTTTGGAACTGAGTTCATAACCTTCTTTTGCACTGCGATGCTCGCATAGGAGATTCGTAGCCGCGTCTGGCAGTCGTCAGACCAACTCGCAATCCTGGTGGACCTCAGGACGTCGACAAATGACGTTCGGATTTCTATCAACGCGGTCACCGCTCAAAAATTCTCAACTCGTGACAACAGGGCAATGCAATCATTGACGGGCGATTGGTCCTCCTTGACGCTTTTCTCATCACAACTTCGCAACAGGGGAAACAGAGCGCCAGCCTGGAAACCCGGTCTAACGCGTTGAACTTAAGTGGTATGTAGGAAGCCTCTATTCACTCTAAAATTGGCAATCCTGAGCGAGACCCCAGGAGAGTTCACTTCCCGCCAATTCCCTTCTTGATCGAGCCATCAAGCTTTCTATTCAGAGCTCGGGAGACAACTCAGCCCTCGAGCGGTGCATGGGGCGGGCAAAATCGAAACGGATGACTTGGATCGAAGGTTTGGAATATACGATAGCCACGCTGAAGGGCCAGTAAGAAGCCACAGAACGACAATTCCAAGTAAGCTGATCTGAAGCACAAACTACTGTTGTTTGTGCGTCGATGGTGACTCGCCGTAGATTTCCCACCCCTCCGAAATCAACCTCGCGTACAAGTGGTCACAAGCATGGTTGGCTAAAGACTCTTCTCGGAAGCGAATCGAATCTTCTGAAACATAGGTAGGCTGCACAGATTGTCCGGGTGGCGACTCAAAGGGCGATGGTTCATAAATGACAGTCGTATCGCAGAGCCAATACTCCTCTCCGGTTAGTCCAACCCAAACGTATCTTTTGACCAGCTTGCCTTCCTCCGGCCGCGTCAGATGATAGCGGGCGAGATTCTCGGACCAAATCACGCGATTGGACGTATTCGATGAAGCCACACGGTTGGACGAGTCCACGTGATCCTCCGGGATGAGCATATCAGCACAAACTGCTGTTCTTTGTGCTCAGGAGTATACTTCCGCCGGAGAGGTGAACATGTCGCACATCATCACCGGAGTCGTCGTGTTCGGCATCATCGCATTCGTTGGCTTCTGGGCGCGCAGCAAGAAGATCTACTGGTAGATCCGAGGCAAGGGGGGAAGATGTTTCTCATACGAAGCAGAACGTTGGTTCGAGTCTTAAAGATCAGTCTCGTACTTATCGTTCCCGTCCTTTGTTTATGGGCGATCTCCACTCCCGCGTACTGCCAGAATTCATCGGAACGGATCACCTTCGACACTATTCAACCGACATCGGATTGGCCTATACACATAACACGCATCGAGATTGACGGGAAATCCCTCCCACCGCTTCCCATCGCTGACGCCCTTGCAGAGATATCTCCGCCTCACGAAGTCGGCATTCACATGCGCGTTGGCCACGTGGCAATATTCAACCGATTCAAGGCCTGATAGCCGGCTCCATAGCTAAGCTGATGATTGCCTTACGATGTCCGCACCCTTTAGGGGTGCAATTTGTATTCCAGTGATTCCGCATGGAACACGATGATGCAGCAAACCGAACAGTGGCAAAACCGGTACGATTGGCTGCGCGTGGGGTATGGAGTTTGTTGCTGCAATGCAAAGTTAGCGTTCGCCCCAGTGGTCGGAGCGTAGTGGTACTCGGCTATCCAACTGGATACGAGTACTCGGTGTTGGAGGATTCCGCGGGGGTCGCCCTGCATTTCGAATTTGTTCCATCGTTTGCCCCAGAATCAGCAACGCCCAAGAGAAATCGAAAATAGCTCGCCTGAATACCGCT
>NZ_JAEDXW010000032.1:0-49296 GCF_036877565.1 Edaphobacter sp. HDX4 | reverse complement strand
AAAACCAGCTTCAATCTTCTTCCTCTTCGTCGCTCTTAAAGATCTGCTGAACGTCCTGGATGACCGTAAAGACGACGACGAGCAGCGATCCACCGATTCCGACAAAGAAAAGCGGTACCAGAATTTCGCTCAGAAAGTGGATAACAGGATCCATAGCGCCGTTTCATTATAGAACCATCCACCGTTGAGTCGGATGGTAGACTCAACCCCGATGCGACTTGTCCCTGGACGGCTCTGGGCTCTGGCAGTGCTCTCTGGCGTTCTGCAGATTGTGCCCTTTCCGATTGCTGGTCCCGTCCCACTCTGGCGGGCCGCCTTCTGTTGGGTGGCCCTTACCCCGCTCCTTTGGGCCCTTACCGGTAACGATCGCCAGGGAAGAGCGTTGAAGCCGACTCAGACTGCGGCTCTTGCCTACGTCTGTGGCTTCGTCTGGTACCTGGGTAACTGCTACTGGATCTATCAGACGATGTACCTCTACGGAGGCCTGGATAAGCCGGTCGCAGTCGGAATACTCCTCCTCTTCTGCCTGTATCTCGGGCTCTATCATGCGCTCTTCGGCGCGCTCTTCGGCGCCGTGCGTTCCTACGCTGGAAGGCAGTATGCGCTTTTGTTGACTCCCTTCCTCTGGGTTGCGGTCGAGCTGGGTCGAGCGCGAATCACCGGCCTGCCGTGGGATCTCCTCGGAATTGCGCAGATCGGCAACTCTGCCCTCACGCGGCTGGCGCCTATCACCGGCGCTTATGGGATCTCTTTCGTCATCGCTCTGGTCAATGCGCTGTGGCTCGTCCGCCTCGAGATTCGCGAGCGGCGCTATACGCGAATCATCCTCACAGGCTTGGGAGTCGTTCTCGTCGTCGCCTATGTCGTCGGAATTCGTCGCATCGCCTTTCCTCGGAGACACCGTACCGACGCGACCGCCACCCTGGTGCAGGAGAATCTGGAGGTTGGAGCGGCTGCAAAAGAGCCGGAGCCCTCTACACAGCAGCTGCTTGAATCCTTCTCTTATCTCAGCCGCCATCCCGGCGACCGCATGTACCTGGGCATGCCCGACCGGCGTTCGACTCCTCGGCTTCAGTTCGCTCCATCAGCGGCTCCTCGCGACTCCGACCTCATCGTCTGGCCAGAGTCACCCGCCCCGTTTGAAGAGATAGATCCGGCGTTCCGTTCCGCCATGTCTTCTCTGGCACGGCAGGCGCATGCTCCCGTCATCGTCGGAAACATCGCTATCGATCGCACCATCTCCAACGCCCGCGGCTACTTCCTCTTCAACTCGGCCTCCTTTGTCTCCCCGCAGGGCGAGTTCGTCGGCCGCTACGACAAGATGCATCTCGTTCCCTTCGGCGAGTACGTCCCCTTCAAAGATCTTTTCTTCTTCGCCCAGAATCTTTTGCACGAAGCCGGAACCTTCGACGCGGGTAAGACTCGCAGCCTCTTCTCCATCAATGGTCATCGCTACGGCACCTTCATCTGCTACGAGTCGATCTTCGCCGACGAGGTCCGGCAGTTCGTCCGCAACGGAGCCGATGTGCTGATCAATATCTCCAACGACGGCTGGTACGGCGATACCAGTGCTCCCTGGCAGCACCTCAACATGGTGCGCATGCGTGCAATTGAAAATCATCGTTGGGTTCTGCGGGCCACCAACACCGGCGTAACCGCCGCGATCGATCCCTACGGCAGGGTGGTGGAAGCCGCGCCACGCCACGTTCGCACCAGCATCCGCGTAAGCTTCGGCTACGAGCACGACCTTACCTTCTATACCATCCACGGAGACTGGTTCGCCTGGCTCTGCGCCGTGGTAACCGCTGTGGCGCTTGGCTTAAGTCTTCGTCCTCGCTTTGCCGTAAACTAAAACGATGCTGAGTGATCTGGAATACACGTACTCCCCGGTGCGCGACAAGGTTCGCGATCTGCGGGAGTATCTTTGACGCGCCCCGTCTGAAGCGTGAACTAGCCGACATAGAAGAAAAGACCGCCGACCCCTCCCTCTGGACCGATCCAGCGCGTTCGCAGCCGCTCATGCGTGAGCGCAAGCGTATCGAGAATCTGCTTGCGGATGACGCAGAGCTGGCCCGTCGCTCTGACGATATAGAAGCCTACTTCGAGCTGGCAAAGGAAGGCGAGGACACCGAGGCCGATCTCTCCCGCGAGATACCTGCTCTCATCGACTTCACCGACAAGCTCGAATCCAAGACCATGCTCTCCGAAGAGACCGACCCGCTCAACGCAATCGTGGTC
The DNA here is from genome assembly GCF_036877565.1 of Edaphobacter sp. HDX4. Lineage (NCBI taxonomy): Bacteria > Pseudomonadati > Acidobacteriota > Terriglobia > Terriglobales > Acidobacteriaceae > Edaphobacter > Edaphobacter sp. HDX4. The sequence goes on along the minus strand of NZ_JAEDXW010000032.1, from coordinate 47,058 downwards.
GTTCACCCAGGCGCTGGCGGAACCGAGTCGCAGGACTGGGCCGAGATGCTCATGCGTATGTACATCCGCTGGGGCGAGCGTCAGAACTTCAAGGTCGAGATCAACGAAATTCAGGACGGGGATGAGGCCGGGATCAAGTCGGCAACCTTCACCATCAGCGGAGACTTCGCCTTCGGTCTGCTCTCGGGCGAAACCGGCGTGCACCGCCTCGTCCGCATCTCTCCCTTCGACTCCGCCAAGCGACGCCACACCAGCTTCGCCTCCGTCTTCGTCTCGCCGGAGATCGACGACACCATCGTGATCGACATCAAGCCCGAAGACCTGCGGATCGACACCTATCGCTCCGGCGGCAAGGGCGGTCAGCACGTCAACACTACTGACTCCGCCGTTCGCATCACCCACCTGCCAACTGGGCTCGTCGCCGGCTGTCAGAACGAGCGCTCGCAGCATAAAAACAAAGAGAGGGCGATGAAGCTCCTTCGCTCGCGTCTCTACGAGTATGAGCTGGAGAAGAAGAAGGCCATCAGCAAGAAGCTCGAGGATTCAAAGCTGGACATCAAGTTCGGCTCGCAGATCCGCAGCTACGTCCTTCAGCCCTACCGGATGGCCAAAGACCTCCGCACCCGTGTAGAAGTCGGCGATGTAGACCGTGTGCTCGATGGCGATCTCGAGCCCTTCATCCGTGGCTATCTGAAGATGCGGCGTGAGGGGGGAGTACCGGCAGCCGTTGCCGTTGACGACGATCTGTAACAGCAGGTGTCTGCTGACATTGAGGGACCCATCGAAAGTGCTCGCTTCACGTGGATCGCGGATTCGAGGTCCGCAGGCGCCGGGGCGGCCTATGGACCACCTTTTCTCCACTTACCGTCGTCGTGGGCGCGAAAGCCTGTGTGACCGGCGATCGCCGTCGTGCATCCAAATCTCAGCATTTCAAGGAGGATGAATGGCGAGCGGGGAAAAGAGCAACGGAATAGACGAGCTTCGCAAGGAGCTTTTGGCCCTGCTCAACGGAGGGCAGGCCCACGCTACGTTTGATGAGGCCGTGAAAGACTTCCCGGAAGTGCATCGGGGCACCGTCCCCGACGGTCTGCCGTACTCCGCCTGGCAGCTGCTGGAGCATATCCGCATCACCCAGCACGACATCCTGCAATTCAGTGCACCTCCAACCGGCGGCTACCAGCCCATCGAGTGGCCCGCAGCCTATTGGCCCCAGTCTTCCGGCCCATCCTCCGTTAACGCCTGGGATGCTTCCATCGCCGCTATCCATAAAGATCGAGAGGCCTTCGAAGAGCTTATCTCTAAACCAGAGGCGGATCTTTACAAGCCCTTCCGCTGGGGCGAAGGACAAAATCTTCTGCGCGAAGCCCTGCTGATTGCCGACCATACCGCCTATCATGTCGGTGAGCTAATCATGTTGCGCCGGCTGCTCGGAATATGGCACAAGTAAACTGCCGCTGGGCAAAGGAAATCGCTATCCGATGAATGAACCTGAAGTCATTCGCGCCATGCTTGGCCGTCCTCCATCGGACCCTCGTACGATTGCCGTGATAGGTCTGTCGTCTAATCCCGACAAGCCGAGCAACTACGTCCCGTCGTACATGCAGCAGCATGGATATCGCATTATCCCGGTCAATCCGCTGGTCGAGTCCGTCCTGGGAGAGAGATCCTTCGCCTCGCTCGCCGATCTCCCCACAAAGCCGGATGTCGTAAATGTCTTTCGATTGCCAAAATTTATTCCAGCAATTGTCGACGAGATGCTTGAGCTCGGCTTCAAGAATCTCTGGGTCCAGCAGGGAATCATCCATAGGGAAGCGGCTCTAAAGGCAGAAGCGGGTGGGATCTGGGTCGTGATGGACCGTTGCATTATGGTCGAACATCGCTTCTCTGATCTGTCCTGAAGCCATGGAACCCTTCGCACGCAGCCTACAATGGAGGTTGATGAACATTCGACGCCATCTCGACTGGTTCCTGGCACTCGTCTGCCTTCTCGCAGCACCTTCGGTCTTTGGGCAGCTCAAGGTCGTCGGCGACGGAGGTCCCGGTCCGGTAAAGGCCCAGCATCTCACCGTTGAGATGGTCTCGCTGGCCCCGGCGATCGCTCCCGGCGGCACCCTTGACGTCGGCCTCGTCATCACTCTCGAAGACAAGTGGCACGTCTACTGGATCAACGCCGGAGACTCCGGTGAGCCTCCGCGCATCAACTGGACCTTGCCCCATGGAATCACTGCGGGCAAGATGCAGTTTCCTATCCCCAGCCGCCTGCCGCTCGGTCCTCTCATGGACTTCGGATATGAGGACGAGGTCGCCTTTCCCGTCAAACTGACCGCGGCTAAGAATCTGAAGCCTGGCCCCATCCATCTGGACGCCAAGGTTGATTGGCTGGTCTGCCGCGAGGTCTGCATTCCCGGCAAGGCCCATCTGGGACTCAACCTCAACGTCGATCCCAAAGCCACCGCTCCCGCGCAACCCGTGGGTGCACTGGGTGAAGCGCTTGGCCTTCTTCCCAAGCCGCTGGATGCGGACATGAAGGCCACCGTCACAGGCGGCAAGAACGAGTTCGTAATCGACCTCATCACCGGCGAGCGAACCACCGATGCGGAGTTCTACCCCTACGACCAGCAGCAGATTGAAAACGCGGGCGATCAGGAGGTTGAACCGCTGCCGGACGGCGTTCGCATCCGCGTCCCTCGTTCCACCGAGCTTACAAAGCTCCCCTCGAAGCTGCGTGGCGTCGTCAAGCTCGATGATGAAACCGCGTACGACGTCAGCGCTCCTGTCATAGCGGGAGAGGTTCCCCGCCGGCCGGGCAGCAAAGCCACACCCGCCGGAGCCGCCGATCTCACGGCCGCAACGGCACTTGGGCTTGCCTTCCTCGGCGGAATCATCCTCAACCTCATGCCCTGCGTCTTTCCTGTCCTGTTCCTCAAGGGGCTCGCGCTGGTGCAGTCTTCCAATGAAGAGCGCGGCCGGTTGCGAAAGCACGGGCTGGTCTACACGCTCGGAATCCTGGTCTCTTTCTGGATCATCGTCGCCGCTTTGCTCGCCCTGCGTGCCGGGGGTAGCGAGGCCGGATGGGGATTCCAGCTTCAATCGCCTGTCTTTGTCGCCGTCCTTGCCCTAGGACTCTTCTTCTTCTCGCTCTCTCTCGCCGGACAGTTTGAGCTTGGACTCTCGCTCACCAGCGTGGGTGGAGATCTTGCAAACAAGCAGGGTTACACGGGCAGCTTCTTTACCGGCGTTCTCGCAACCATCGTGGCTACCCCCTGCACGGCGCCGTTGATGGGAGCAGCCATCGGCTTCGCGCTGGCTCAGCCGACCCTCATCACCTTCGCGATCTTCACGGCCCTGGCCCTGGGACTCGCCACGCCGTACCTTGTTCTCAGCTTTCAGCCCGCATGGACCCGACTGCTTCCGCGCCCCGGCGCATGGATGGAGATCCTCAAGCAGCTCACTGCAATTCCACTCTTTGGCACAGTGATCTGGCTGCTCTGGGTCTATGGACATCTCTTCGGAGCAGACGGCGTAGACCGTGTCGCCTGGCTGCTGGTCAGTCTGCTGCTCATCGCCATCGCGGGTTGGGCTCTGGGCAGATGGCCGGCTCGCTGGGCTAGCGCTATCTCTGCTCTCCTCATCGTGGCAGTTGCGCTGGGGGTCGCTCTTCGCCACCCTAAAGACACCACCCTCGCCTGGCAGCCCTACTCCGAGCAGACCCTCAGCCAGGCTCGATCCCAGGGCAAGCCCATCTTCATCGACTTCACCGCTGCATGGTGTCTCAGCTGCCAGGTCAACGAGCGGCTGGTGCTCCGTTCGAAGGAAGTACAGCGTGAGCTCGTCGACAACAAGGTAATCCTCATCCGGGCCGACTGGACCAAGTACGACTCCGCCATCACCCGGGAGCTCGCCTCCGTGGGACGCAGCGGAGTGCCTACCTACGTCATCTACCCCCTCGGAAAGAGTGCTCCCGACGTCCTTCCTGAGCTCCTCACCAAGGACATCGTTCTCAACGCTCTCAAAAAAGACACCAGCCGATGACACAGAATGATCAACAGCAGATCCGGGAGGCCATCGATCGATGGCTGACCGCCTCCCATGAAGGGGATCTTGCCACGCTTACGAACCTGATGACAGACGACATCGTCTTCCTCACGCCGGGCAATCCACCCATGCATCGGCTCGAGTTCGAGGCGCGCTACCGTTCTATGGCAGGCAAGGTACACATTGAAGGCAAGTCCGATGTGAGGGAGATCACGGTAAACGGCGACATGGCCGTCTGTTGGAACTACCTCGAGATTACGATCACCCCTGAGGGCGCAGCCCCGATCCGGCACGCCGGAAACGTACTCTCAGTCTTTCGACGTGGTGCGGACGGTCATTGGCGGCTCTGGCGAGACGCCAATCTTCTCGCCCCCTCCACGCCTTAACCCTAGGAAGCCTCAGGCAGCTCCATCCCATCTGCCAGCGCATTCGATGTCTGTGGTATCAGCGCAAAGGCGAAGGGGATAAAGATACGAACCTCCGCTATCCTGCCGACGAGTACCCAGCTCGCAAGGTAAAACATCGAAGCAAGCAGAAGGGTTTGTCCCGCTGCCCGCGTTGCCGCACCCGACGCCTTACCCCGCACGTAGGTGTAAAAGATCGGAACAAAGAAGAGGAAAAAGGGTAGAAAGTGATTCGGAGTCAGATTCGCAGGTAATCGAAAGACCTTCGTGGTGCCGTACGTCGCATGCGGGAAGATCCGATGCGACTTACGAGATCTCGGGACGCCCTCTACATCAGCAAGTATCCACGATTCCTTCGTGCACGAAACGAGGGTTGCGGGTTCCTGCGTCTGGCAGCAAAATAGGGTAAAGGCACGTGTCGAGGTGACCTATGTTCCTGCGTCTTCCTCCCGTTCTCCTGTCGTTCGCAGCTCTACCTCTCTTTGCCATCACACCTGGATCGCAGGCGCCCGACTTCAAGGGAACTGACTCCAATGGTGTCACTCATATGCTCTCTGAGTACCACGGAAAGTATGTCGTGCTCGAGTGGGCCAACCAGGGCTGTCCCTACGATCAGAAGCACTATCTCACCGGAAATATGGAGACGCTGCAACGTCAGTGGACGGCCAAGGGAGTAATCTGGCTCTCCGTCCTCTCCTCCGCCCCCGGCGAGCAGGGAAGCGTAACTCCGGTAGAAGAAAATCAATACCTCAAGAAGATGAATGCGGCCCCGACCGCCGCGCTGCTCGATCCACAGGGGACCATCGCGCGACTTTATCAGGCCAAGACCACACCGCACATGTTTGTCATCGACCCGCAGGGCAAGCTCATCTACCAGGGCGCAATCGATGACAAGCCGACGACCGATCACGCGGATATCAAGACCGCCCATAACTACCTCAATGCGGCGCTCCAGTCTGCCATGGCGGGCAAATCGGTCGCCGTCGCCAGCACGCGTCCTTACGGGTGTTCAGTGAAATATAAGGACTAGCTCGCAGGCTCCTTGGATCGCTTCTCCGCTTTCAGGCGCGCAATCTCGTCCATACGCTGCGCCAGCAGCCTCTCGCGTCCTTCATTCGTGGGCTGATAGTAGCGCCGCCCTCTCAGCGAGGCAGGCAGGCACTCCATATCGGCGACGCGCCCCTCCTCGTCATGGGCATACTGGTAGCCCTTGCCATACTCCAACTCCTTCATCAGCTTCGTCGGAGCGTTCCGCAGATGCAGTGGAACCGGCTCTGCCGCTGTCGCTTCGATATCGCCGCACACCGTGTTGTACGCCATGTACACCGCGTTCGACTTAGGAGCCAGCGCCAGATACACGACAGCCTGCGCCAGTGCCAGCTCGCCCTCCGGATGCCCGAGGAAGTGCATCGCGTCTTTCGCAGAAAGACACAGATTCAAAGCCTCAGGAGCCGCCAGCCCGATATCCTCTACCGCCATGCGAACCACGCGCCGAGCCACATACATCGGGTCTTCGCCCGCCTCCAGCATCCTTCCCAGCCAGTAGAGAGCTGCATCCGGATCCGAGTTCCGCACGCTCTTATGCAGCGCAGAGATGATGTCGTAGTGCTGCTCGCCCTTCTTGTCATACAGCAGCACCCGGCGTTGCATCGCCTCCGCGGCAATCGCCTTGGTCAGGACCTTCTCCTTGCGTCCCTGCGCCAGACGAACCGCAACCTCCAGTGCATTCAGCGCATTCCGTGCGTCTCCGCTTGAATAGGAAGCGATGGTGCGCAACGCCTCATCGTCGGCCGAAACTCCCGACGATCCCAACCCGCGCTCCGCATCGTTCAGCGACCTGCTCAGCAGCTCTACCACCTGCTCTTCTGTCAGCGACTTCAGCGTGTAAACACGGCACCGCGACAGCAGTGCGGCGATAATCTCAAACGAAGGATTCTCCGTTGTAGCGCCGATCAGCCGGATCGTCCCGCGCTCCACATAAGGCAGAAAGGCATCCTGCTGCGCCTTGTTGAAGCGATGAATCTCGTCGACAAACAGGATCGTGCGTGAACCCAGATGCGAGGCCTTCTCCGCATCGGCCATCACCTGCTTGATCTCCTTGATCCCGCTCATCACGGCAGAAAACTCAATAAATGACGACTGCGTTCGCGCCGCAATAATCTTCGCCAGCGTCGTCTTTCCGGTCCCCGGTGGACCCCAGAAGATCATCGACGTCGCATCATCATTCTCGATCGCTACCCGGAGCGGCTTTCCCGGTCCCAACAGATGCTCCTGTCCTACATACTCCTCGAGCGTTCGCGGCCGCATACGCTCTGCCAGCGGAGCCCGTCGCGAGGCCGCGCTCGATGCTGTTGCAAGCGGAGTAGTGTCGAACAGGCTCATCGCGTCGCCACCGTGGGACGCCTGCGCAACGGTCCCGGGATCTTCGGAGTCGCAACTTCCTCCTTCACCGTCGTTTCGCTCGAGGAACGCTGTCGCGAAGCCTCATACAATAGCAGCGCCGCCGCCACTGCCGCATTCAGGCTCTCCACCGGTCCGGGGCAGGGAATCGTGATACGCCCCTCGGCCAGTTTCATCCACTCCTCTGCAAGCCCGGAGCCTTCATGGCCAATCAGAAATGCGCTCGGCCGAGTCAGGTCGACGTCATGCGCGCTCCGTACACCCGCCTCAGCTCTTCCAACCGCGGCAAGCAGGCGGATTCCGTGAGTCTTCTGTAGCTGCCCCAGCTCCGTGCGTGTCGCCTCTACCACCGGCATGCGGAAGACGCTGCCCACGCTTGCGCGGACGGTCTTCGGATTCCATGCGCTCACGGTTCCCACGGTTGTAATCACCCCGCTCGCCCCAAAGGCCTCCGCCGAACGCACAATCGTTCCCAGATTTCCTGGATCCTGCAGTCCCGCCGCCACCACCACTAGCGGGACCTCTTGTCGCTTGAGGATATCCGTCAGCTCGAACATCGGCGGTTCGATCAGCGCCGCGATGCCCTGCGGGGACCGCGTCTCCACAGCGCTGGCGAAGACCTCGCGCGTCAGCCAAACCACCTCCGCGCCTGTGCGGCTCGCGACCTCAGGGACCGCCTGCCTCTCTGTCAGAAAGATGGTTCGCACCGCGATCCCGCTGCGTATCGCCTCTTCGAGCAGGTGCTCGCCTTCGATCCCGAGCAATCCGGCAGACAGCCGGTCCTGCCCGGCAAACGCTGCGCGCAGCTGCTTGACTCGTGCATTGGTGCGGCTCGAAATCGCTGTTGCCATTGCTGCCATCCTCAAGAGTTTACGCCGTCGCTGACTGCCGTATCGCTTTCAGCGTTCGTCGGGAATATGCTATGTTCCGAGAAGGCCGCATGCGGCACAGGGAGCTTCTAAACTTTGACGGCCGAGACACTTCGTATTCATCCGGACGAACCCGAACCCGAGCTCATCTCCCAGATAGCCAACCGCCTCCACTCCGGCCAGGTCGTCGCCATGCCCACGGACACCTTCTACGGGCTGGCCGTCGATCCGGTCAATCTGCGCGCCGTGGAGCGCATCTACGAGCTCAAATCCCGTGCCCGGCATAAACCCCTGTCGTTGCTCATCTGTGAGGTCGCCCAAGCGTATGAACTCGCTCGCGGGGTCGATACTGCCTTTGACCGGCTTGCGGAGCGCTTCTGGCCCGGCCCCCTTACTCTGATCGTTCGTGCTGGATCCAAACTCCCCCTGCGTGTCACCGCGAACACCGGAAACGTCGCTCTCCGCGTTCCCGAGGCCGCCATCCCTCGCGCCGTCGTTGCCAGTCTCGGTCTGCCCATCACCGCAACCTCCGCCAACCTCTCCGGCATGCCTGAGTGCACCTACGCTAACGGAGTTCGCGATCAGCTCGGCGACAAGATACCCCTCATCGTCGATGGGGGTGCGACCGCGCGGGCAATCCCGACTACCATCGTCGATATCTCCGGCGGCGGCAATTCATGGATGATCCTCCGCGAAGGTGCCATACCGACGCACGAGATCGCCCTTACTCTAAGCCATTAGGCTGCATGATCCTACGCTTTTTCAAGGGAATGCCGTACACTCGTAGTCTCCACCGGTCATGATCGTCTCTCGCAACAATCTGCGTGCCCAGCGATCCACCACGGGCCGCAACCTGCTGCGCTCCGTTGTGCTGACAGCTCTGTTGATCACGGTCGCGTGGTGCTTCTATGTCGTCCATCAGATCTCCGGGGTCGCTGCGGAAGATCAGGCAGAGCCGGCCGATGCGATCGCAGTCTTCGGCGCAGCCGAATACTCCGGCCGACCTTCTCCCACCCTTCACTTTCGTCTCGATCACGCGGTCGATCTCTATCGCATGAAGATCGCTCCCGTTGTCATCACCCTAGGGGGTGGGAGCGACAAGGACTCCGGAAACACCGAAGGGGGGGTAGGACGCGACTATCTCCTCGCCCATGGGATTCCCATTGGCAACATCATCGCCGAGACGACCTCAACCGACACCGAGCAGCAGGTCCATCGCCTGGCCGCCATCGCCCGCGACTTCAACCTCCATCGCATCGTGGTCGTCTCCGACGGCACGCATCTCTTCCGTATCCGCGAGCTCTGCCAGGACATCGGCCTCGAGGTCTACACCTCGCCGCGAGCTACCATCGGCCACCTCGGTTGGTGGGATCTCTCCATGCGATACGCCCACGAGATACTCAGCTACACCGCCTGGAAGCTGCATCTTGACTTCGACTGGCTGCGTGGCGGTTTTGGCCAGGACGATTAGAAAGCCATCACGGTTAAACCAGGATGATGAGATAGACAGTCTGCCCTCTCCAGGGCAGCATCCGCTCTTCACGCGTCTAGTGCAGAGAACTTGCGATCAGTGCCGCGAATAGGGTCGATGCAAAGTTAACCAGATCATTTCCCAGCCATCCCCTCCGCTCGACAGTCGCGCCCAGCAGGCTGTCGAAGTACAGCCCTGCGGCCGCCGCAATCCAGGTGACGCCCTGCGTTGGCCACAGAGAATGATGCGCCGACCCTACCGCAACGACGATCGCGGCTGCAATCATTCCCGCCGCAGTCCCCGCCAGCGTCACGCCTCCATCGGTTCCCGCAGCGACCGCGCGACCTGTCGTCACCAGCCTCGCCGGATGGCCAAGAGCCTGCCCGATCTCCGACGAAACCGTATCTGCGGCCGCCTCAGCCAAGGCGGCAACGCAACCCTCATAGCGTCCGGCGGCGGCAAACAATCCTGCGACACCGAGGTTCGCTATGATCTGCGACGCACTTCGGCCTCTTCTGGACTCTGACAATCCACGGGCTTCTTTCCTGGTCCTTCCATACCGTGTCGCCGCAAAGGTCAGCGCAAACAAGACAATCAGTGCCGGCAGCAGCCAGTGTTCCGCCATCTCCAGGCCGTAGTGCGACCATGCGGCAGGGGATTGCGCCAGAATAAAGCAGACCAGGAACCCCATCGCAGCGGCTGCAGGGGTGGCCGCCCGCAACAGCAGGACGAGTCCCGCAAACGCCGCGCTCACCAGCAGAGGTCCTAACATCGGCCACAAGGGAAGCGAGAATCGCAGCGCCCCTAACGGTGGAGCCAGGGCTCCCAGCAGCAAGAGTGCGCCAACCACCCAGGTCAATATCGTTGATTGTGCTCGATCCCGCGACGGAGTGATCGGTCTTCGCCACCCCGGCATTTCGTCACTGATGACGGGTTTTGCATCCATGGTGATTTACAATCTCATCTAGAGCATAGCCAACATCAGCACCACCGCGGGAGCAGTTTTGCGTTTAGGAAGAATTGAAGCAGAAGGAACCCCTGAGGTTCGTATCAACCGCCCATCCGGACGGTCACGTATTCAGGCCATCTCCAACTTTGCCCTCGCTGCGGTCGCTTTTGGATCTCTCCTGGGCTGCGGAAATACATACCGCCCCGTTGTGAGCAGCATCAATCCAGTCGGGCCGGCCGCCCAGCCGCAAAAGTTCGCGATCGTGGCCTCCAGTCCCGGGCCCAACCTTCCCGGATTGATCACTATCGTCGACTTCTCCGGCGACTCCGTGCTGGTTACCGCCAACGTTGGTGTAGCGCCATACTTCCTCTGGCTCAATGCTTCCGGAACCACCGGCTACACGCTCAACACCGATAAGACACTCACGAGCTTCGATATCTCCACCTCGCTGCAGACTCGTGACGTCATCCAGACGACGCTGCTCAACAACGCAAATCCTAACAGCATCTTCTCCGACGTCACCGCTCTCTTTATCACCGAGCCCGGTCGCAACGCAGTCGCGCAGCTCAGAGAGTCGCCTCCGCCTCCGTCTCTCAACCAGGAGTTTCCCATCGATCCTGCCTACTCCCCGGTCTACATCGCGGGATACTCAGGAGCGCCTCGCGCCTACGTCATCAGCCAGAAGACGGGCGGCGGTCCCGGTGAGGTTTCAGCCATCGAGATGGCCAGCAGCACCATCTCCACCAAGATCGACGTCGGCAGCAATCCCGTCTACGGTGTCATGACCTCCGACGGCAAGCGTGCCTTCATCATGAACAAGGGCGACAACACGGTCACGGTGATCAACGCCCAGACCAACCAGCTCGATGTTGTACCGTCCCTTCCCGCTCCCGGAGCGGTCAACCCCATCCCGGTAGGAACTGCGCCGCTGTGGGCCGACCTCGTTCCCACCCGTAACGAGCTGGTCGTCGCGAACGAAGGCGATGGCGTCTCCAAGGGATCGGTCAGCATCATCAACATCCCACTCTGCTCGACAGCCGCTCTTCCCGGCAACCCCAACTGCGACGCGAACAACCCCATCGACGCCAATGGCTTCGGCCAGGTCCTCGCCACAGTTCCCGTAGGAGTCGATCCCCAGATGGTCGCCGTTCTGCAGGACGGCTCTCGCGCCTACGTCATCAACAAGGCTGACAGCACCGTCTCGGTCGTCAATCTGACCACCAACACAGTTACGGCTACCATTCCGCTCCCGGCGACGCCTCACCCCACCTTCATCGCCTGCATCAGCGGCACGCCTACCGGCAAGGTGTACGTCACCTCTCCGGAGTCGGATCAGATGACCATCATCCGCACTGACACCGATGTCGTAGAGACCACCGTTCCGCTGCAGGGCAAGGGAGTCATGGTCCGCACCCAGCTTCCCTGACGCTCTCTGACTTTGGGCCCCATCCACACTCCGGGTGGGGCCTTCATTTTTAAGGTCTCTTTTGTTCTTCCGTCGACTTCATCCTCAACTGCCCGCAAGCACAATCGGCATCGTGGGAGTCTGTGAGCCTGCCCCGTCTTCCACCGTTACCCCGAATGCCTTTGCCGCGACAGCTCGCGGCAGGGGCGGCAGAACTACCGTTCCATTCCCCTGGTCGTCCGGGCGAAATGTCCCCGCGGGAATCGGATCCCGCCCATCCGCCGGAATCAGCCACAGCTCATAGGTCTTCTCCGCATCGAGAGCCGGAAGATGGTCCGCCAGCAGCAGCAGGGAACCCGTTCGGGCGACATAGATCACTCGGCCTCCCGCTGAACTCTCTCCCCCCGCCGCACTAGCCCCCGACAGCACAACTCTGTGCGCGTGCGCGTCGGTCATGGTGGTTAGCAGCCGCGTCGATGCAACGGCATCGCCTCTCAACTGCGCCACCTCGCCTGTGTTTGCCGCCAACTCCATCCTGTCGTTCTTCTCCTGGATATACAGTCCGCTTGCGAACACGGCCAATCCAGCCGTTGCCGCCCATCCCAGCCACAGGAATGCCCCTCTGGCCCTGCCGCCGTTGCGGGGACGGGCCTCGTCCTCGTCTTCTCTCGCGCTCCTGGAACTCCTGGCGCTCCTGGCCTCGCTGGGTCGCCGCGTCGCGGCCGGATTGGAGCCTCGTCTTCGAAACTCGAGCGTCGGCTCCTCCATCTCCTGGACGCGCGTCACGGCATTCGCGCGCTGCGGAGGCACAACCTCCTCCACCGGAGCCGCTCTCTTCTCTCGCGCTAGCTGGTGCATCACCCGTTCGCGAACCACTCCGGCCGGGCTATACATCTCTACCCCATAGGCGCACGCTGCAAGATCGCCCTGCAGACGAGCCAGCTCCTGCCGGCAGAACGCGCAGGCTCCCACATGCTCCGCGACCGTCCTGTGATCCTCCTCCTCCAGCAGTTGCATTGCGAACAGCGTCAGATCCGTATCTTCATAGTGGGCCATCACATTCATGCACGTGCCGCCCTTCTCAGCGCCAGCAGGGTGTCACGGATCCGCATCTTTACCACCGCCCCCGACTCTCCCACCATCTCGGCGATCTCGGTGTGACTCAGCCCGTCGAAGAACGCCATTGCGAAGATCTTCCGCTCCCCGACGGCGAGCCGCCCGACCTCCGCGCGAATGTTCTCTGCCACCACCTGTCGCTCCGCTTCGCTGGCAAGGTCATACACTGTGGCCATCGAGACATCGGCAAAGCTCTGCCGTGTTCCTCGGCGACGCAGTGCATCGATCGCCCGGTTTCGAGCTCTCACTGCCAGCCACGCTCCCACGCTGCCGCGAACCTCCAGCAGGTCCTCGGGAGTGCGCCACATCTCCAGAAACATCTCTTCCAGAATCTCTTCCGCGAACGAGACATGGTGCAGCACCCGCAGCAGCACCGAATACACTACCTTCGCGTAGCGATCGTAAAACGACGTCATCGCCGCTTCGTCTCCGCGACGAATCAGCATCAGCAGCGTAGCGTCATCGCGAACCTCCCGCGCTATTGCAGCGGGCATCTCCATTACCTTAGCGGTCACCATTTGCACCCGTTTTCTTTCTTCGGGAGTGGACTTGTTTTCGTCTTTCCTAGCCACTCTAACGTAGGTCGCCGCACAATGTACCTTAATGAGTAGCGGCCCGTGTGCCACTTTGGAACTACTCCCTTATGAAGAACCGACTCGATAAACTGCTTGTCGACCAGGGCCATGCGGCCTCCCGGGAACGCGCCCAGGCCCTCATCCTCGCCGGCCGCGTTCTCGTCAACGAGCAGAAGATCGACAAGCCAGGCGCCGATGTGGCTCCAGACGCCGTCATTCGTATGCTCGGCTCCGACCTCAAATACGTCAGCCGCGGCGGCCTCAAGCTTGAGCACGCGCTCGCCCACTGGAACATCTCCCTCGCCGGGCTCCACACAGTGGATATCGGTGCCTCGACCGGCGGCTTCACCGACTGCATGCTCCAGTCCGGAGCCGTAACCGTTTTAGCCGTCGATACCGGTTATGGCCAGATCGCCCAGAAGCTCCGTGACGATCCCCGGGTCACTCTCCGCGAGCGGACCAACGCGCGCAAGCTCGCCCCAGCCGAACTGCTCCTGCCCGGCCAGCCTGTCCCGGCGTTCCTCGCCATGGATGTCTCCTTCATCTCCGCAACCCTCGTCTTTCCCGCCGTCCTCGCCGCCCTCAGCCGTGAAGATGATCCCTGGAAAGGAACCGCCGTCATCCTCATCAAGCCCCAGTTCGAGGCCGGTCGCCACAACGTCGGCAAAGGAGGTATCGTGCGTGATCCCGAGGCCCGCCGTCAGGCAATCGAGCGTGTCACCGAAGCGGTGGTTGAGCTTGGCGGAGCGCGCCTCGACGTCATCGACTCTCCCATCCACGGCATGGAGGGGAATCATGAATATCTCCTTCGCGGGGACTTCGGCGCAGTCTGATTGGGTGGGCCAGCCGGTACACTAACAATCATGTTCAAGGCAGCTATCGTCTCGAAGCCGCAAAAGCCCGAGCTCGCCTCCATCCTGCGCGAACTCGTCGCCTGGCTCGAATCCCACGGCTACATCCCGATCTTCGATCCCTCCAGCGCTGCTTACCTCGGTGACTCCGTACCTCCCACGCCGCGCGAGGAGATGGCGCAGCAGCATCCCAATCTCGTCATCGTCCTCGGGGGCGACGGCACCCTGCTCGCCGCTGCGCGGGCCTTCGCGCACTCGCCGACGCCTATCATAGGCGTCAACCTCGGCTCCCTCGGCTTTCTCACCGAGATCCCGCTCTCCGACCTCTACACCACGCTTGACGCCTGGTGCGACAACTGCGCCAGCATCGAAGTCCGCGACATGATGCACACCGAGCTCATTCGCGAAGGCCAGGTCTTCAAGCACTGGGACGCCCTCAACGACATCGTCGTCTCCAAAGGCGCCATCGCTCGCATGTCCGAGTTCACCGTCGAGATCGACAAGCAGTTTGTCGCCACCATGCGAGCCGATGGAGTCATCATCTCCACCCCCACCGGCTCCACCGCCTACAACCTCGCCGCTGCCGGTCCCATCGTCATGCCCTCCGTCAACGCTCTGGTGGTCACTCCTATCTGCCCGCACCTGCTCACCATTCGGCCCATCGTCGTTCCCGGCGATGCAGAGGTCAACATCCGTGTCGAAGGTGTACCTAACCTCACCTATCTCACCGTCGATGGTCAGGAAGCCGTCGAGCTTCAACTTGGCGACGAGGTACACTGCCGCCGCTCCGACCACAGCGTCCGTCTCCTCCGCCCACGCCGTAATGGCCTCTTCAGCGTTCTACGGAACAAGCTAAAGTGGGGAGAACGCTGAGTCGCTGCGGCAACGCATAATGCCACTAACCTCTTAATGGGTTTCGAACATCTCGCAGGCAAGCGGCGAATAGGTGCGGCTTCCACCAGCGGCGAGATCGGATGTCAAGATCAGCGCCCTTCCAGCGCTTCCGCAGCATCGGAGCGTAATGGCACAGCTTCAGCGTGCCGCAATATATCCCGTCGAATGGGGAATTCAGCCCCCGAGGCGACCGATCCCAACGCAACTCTTAGAAGCCTGAACAACACCGGAACGAGTGTCATCCTGAGCGAAGTCGAAGGATCTGCGGGAATCCACGTACGACTCAACGCCGCAGCCACACCGACTCAATCTCGTGATCGCATCGCTTGTGCAGAATCAGGTCCGCCCGCTGCCGGGTCGGTTGAATATTTTCCATCAGATTCGGCAGGTTAATCTCCTGCCAGATCTTCTGCGCCGTCTCCACCGCTTCACTTTGCTCCAGTGTGCGATAGCGGTAGAAGTACGACGAAGGATTTTGAAATGCCGTACGTTGCAGCGCCAGGAAGCGCTCTACGTACCACGTCTCCAGGTCGTCGCTGTCGGCGTGCAGGAAGATCGAAAAGTCGAAGAAGTCCGACGCGATCACTGAAGCTCCATGCGGAGCCTGCAGCACGTTCAATCCCTCGAAGATCAGGATGTCCGGATGCCGCACCATCTGCACCTGGCCAGGGAGGACGTCATAGCTCAGGTGCGAATACACCGGAGCCGCGATCTCCTCTTCTCCCGACTTCACCGCATGCAGAAACCCAAGCAGCCGCGGCAGGTCGTAGCTCTCTGGAAACCCCTTCCGCCGCATCAGGTTTCGCTCTTCGAGCACTGCATTCGGGTACAGAAAGCCGTCGGTCGTAATCAGCGATACATTCGGTTGTCCCGGCCACCGTGTCAGCATGGCCTGCAGCGTACGTGCGAACGTGCTCTTGCCCACCGCTACGCTTCCGCTCACCGCAATCACGAACGGACAGCGCTCGTTCTCCCGTCCCAGAAACGCATTCTGCGCGAGAAACAGCTCTCGTCCCGCCTCAAATCGCAGCTTCAGCAGCCGGGACAGCGGAAGGTACATCTTGGCAACTTCATTCAATGAGAGCCGGTCGCACAGACCTCGAAGAGACCGGATATCCTCGTCGGTCAGGGGCAGGCTCTGGCCGGCGCTGAGCGCGCTCCACTCTTGCCGATTGAAACGTTGGAACGGGCTCGAAAGGGTCATGACTGAGAACTAGGCTTACTTCTTCAGGGAGACTACAGGTCCCCCTACCGGATGACAGAATACCTTACCGTGGCTCAGCGCAATCCTGCGCTGAGCCAGAGACGCCATCTCCGGGTCGTGCGTAACCATCACAATTGTATGGCCGTGAGCGTGCAGATCCTGCAGAAGCTCTGCCACAATCTTCTGGTTCGCCGCATCAAGATTGCCGGTGGGCTCATCCGCCAGAAGAATCGGCGGATTGTTGATCAGAGCTCGCGCAATGCACGCCCTCTGCTGCTCGCCGCCCGACATCTCGCTCGGGAGATGTTCCGCTCTATGTCCCAGTCCAACCCGCTCCAGCGCAGCCCGCGCCTCTTTCTCATCCGTCATCGAGTGGAAGTACTGCGCCAGCATTACATTCTCCAGCGCTGAAAGATAAGGAATCAGGTGAAACTGCTGAAAGATGAAACCGATCTTGTCCGCGCGAAAACTATCCAGCTCCGTCGCCGACATCGTCGCCACGTTCGCTCCGTCAATCCGGAGCTCGCCGTCTGTCGGTCGATCCAGGCATCCAATCAGGTTCACTAGCGTGCTCTTGCCGGAACCCGAAGGACCTGTAATCGCGACCCACTCTCCCGCCACGATCGAAAACGAGGCATGGTCCAGTGCCCGAACCGTCCCCGCATGCCCGGTATATTCGCGTGTTACCTTGTGCAGCGCAATCACCGCGCAGTCAGGCCGTGTCTCAAGATCGATCGGATTGTCCATTACAGAACTCTTTTCTATCACTTCTGCTACTCGCCCTTCAGCAATGCCGCCGGTTCCAGACGACGCAAGACCCGCACGGGAAACAGGGCCGCAAACGCCGCGATCGACAGGTTCACCAGCAGCACCAGCGGTACCACTCCCAGTCGCGGAAGCGTCGCCGTGTGGAAGTCCAGCTGACTGATCGTCCACGCGGCGGCGGAACCGATCACATATCCCCCGACCACGCCTCCCAGCGCCAGCACCAGAGCCTCCAGCAGGAACATCGCCATCAGCGTCGACTGCGATCCTCCCAGTGCCTTCATCAGTGCAAAGTCTCGTCTCCGCTCCAGTACGCTGGCTGACAGCGTCGCCAGCACACTTACCGCTACCGTCAGCGCAATCAGCAGCACGGCGCCATACATCAGCGCATGCGTCTTATCGACGATCTTCTTCTCGCCCTCGACAAGCTGGCGCACCGGCTCAACCTTCGCCCCCGGCATCGTCTGCTGCAACCGCGCAATCGCCGCCTCGACCTGCGCCGATCCTCCAGGAACCTGCACCTCTACAATGCTCGGCTTTGCTCCGGTCCAGGTCATAAACGCAGTCATTGGAATGTAAATGCGGCTATCTTCGTCTCCGCCCGTATGCAGCCTGCCCACGCCATGCAGCGTCATCGGGTGCCCTGCAAACGTCAGTTCGACATTGCGTTCGTTGCCGACAAACTGCGCCGCGCGTTGGCCCAGCAGCGCCGTAGTCGCATCCGCTGCTGAAGGCCATGCATCCACCTTCCACCACGAATTCAGCCCGCGCACCGCCGCAAAATCCGTTCCTGCCACCACCACTGGAGTTCCGCGATCGGTCGTGGCCACTGCATAGCCAAACTCCGCTGCCTGCGCATCCGCTCCTGCCGCAGCGTGGACACGATCCATCGCATCCGCCGGCAGACCCTTGCTCGTATCCGCGGCGGTCACCACGACATTCGCGCCGAAGCTCCGAAACTCGTGGTGCAGCTTCGAGTCGAGATCCGCATACAGCGTCAGCAACGCCGTCGCTACCGCTGCCGAAACTGTCAGCGCAACCAGCGCCGAAAGACTGCGCGCTCTTCGGTGCACCAGCGAGCGGCGCAGCATCGCCCCCATGCTCAATCGGCTCATACGTTCGCTCTCAGGATCGCCGAAGGATCCGTGGTCAGCGCCCGGCGTATCGCCGGTGTGCTTCCCGCTATCGCCACCACCAGCGCCAGCGCCACCACGACAGGGAAGAGAACAGGAATTAGCAGGGAGTGCAGCGCCACTCCTCCATCGCCCTCAAAGATGCGCGCTCCCAGCCACGCCGCCAACCCCGATCCCGCGAGGTATCCGAGGCCTCCGGCAAAGATCGCCAGCAATCCGGCCTCGGCATAGAACAGCATCGCGACCGTCGTCTTGCTTGCGCCCAGCGATCGCATCAAGCCAATCTCCGCCTGCCGCTCGAGGATCGTCGTCGCCATCGCCGCACTCACCGCGAAGGCGGCAGCCAGCAGCGCGGCTCCGCTGATCAGCCACATCAGGCCGCTGATGCGCTTCAGCACCGTGCCCTCGCTCTGCTCCACCTGGCGAATCTGCTCCGCCCGGGCGCCCGGAATCGCCTCACGAATCTGGTACGCAATCGAGTTCGCATACGGTCTGCAGTACCAGATCTCCTTCAGCTTCGGCGAAAGCGAATCCGGATCCTTCCGCGCAAACGCGTCCTCCGGCTTGGTGCGCGCGCTGACCTCGATCCTCCGCACTGCATCAGGGGTTCCCGCAATCCGCTGCGCCGCGTTCAACGGCAGCAGCAGGCCGTTATCCAGACTGTCCCCTGTTGAAGCCACGCCCACCACGTGCAGCGTCATCGCCCGCGATGTATTCCCCGGCTGCCCTGCTACCTGGATCACGTCTCCCGCTCCAACCTTCAACCGCTCTGCCAGCGCCGAGCCCACCACGACCTCCGCGTTCTCCGCTGTCGTATGGTCCTCGCGAGGCCATACTCCTGCAATCTTCCACCAGGGATGCATCGTCACTGCACCGGTCTTCAGGGCCGATTCTCCCGAGGCTGATGTCCCATTGCTCAGCGCATGGTCGAACCACAGCCCAGTCCCCGCCGCATCCACATCGGCGCCCGTGCCCGTCTTTCCCAGCACCTGTACAGGAAGCTCCGGACTCACGCCCGTAATATTGTTGGCCCAGAAGATTCCCCGCAGCTTCTTCAGATCGCTCTCATGCAGGAAGGCTCCGCCGGAGACGGGCTTTACATCCACCCCGCCGATCTTGACCTCCAGCTGATCTGCCGCCGGATACACCACGATATTGGCGCCATAGGTCGCAAGCTCTTTATGGATGCGGTCTCCGATCGTCGTCGCCAGCGCCAACATCGCCGTCACCGCCGTCGTTCCCAGCAGGATCGCCAGCCCCGCCAGCGCCTTTCGCCGTCGCTGCCGGCGAAAGCTCTCCATCAGAAGCCGAAGAAACATCCCTCTCCTCTATCGCTCAAAACCTGGCGCTCGAAAATCTCGCGCTCAAACTCTTACCGCTCAAACACCGGAACCAGCGTCTTCAGATCAGCCGCCTGAATCACAACCTGTCCGCCGGCAATCGAGCTCTTCAGAGGAATCGGATTGCAGCCGCCCGGCTGGCCCATCGACGACGGGTTCAGCGGAGAGGCGCACATCTTGCACGTAATCCCCTGGCTGCCGATATAGAAGCCCACCGGTCCACAGATCCTGCACGCATCGCCCACCGAGACGATATTTCCATCCGGCTTCTTGAACAGCAGGAAGCGGACCTGAACGTTGCCGCCCTTGCCGTCGTCCATGTTCACGCCATAGCGATGCAGCTGATCGTCGTTGATCTGCGTCGTCGGCACGGTGACCTGACTCCCCACCAGCGTCACCGCTGACGTGGGTGAAAGCGCCGTCGAGCTCTTCGCGTAGATAAACTCCGCCGTCGAAAGAAAGATAAACAGGAAGCTCGTCACCACCACCGCGTTCGCCCACATCTTCTCGCGTCGCTGGGTCCACTCCGCGCGTCGCTTATCCGCCGCCGTGGCATTGTCGGGCAGAGCCACCGGGCCTCTGCGCCGATACTCCATCAGCACCATCAAACCCGCCAGCGCCAGCATCGTCACAAAGAAGAACAGGTCGTTGCGTACGATCGGGCCGATCATCCGCATCTCCGCCTGGCTAGACGGCAGCACGCCGTTCTCGCTCAGCTCATGCAGTCCGCTCACCACCAGCTGGAACGCCACAAAGTACAGAATCACCGTCGTCACGCGGAAGAAGCGCTGCAGGTTGATCTTCACGCTGCCCCGGATAAAGAGCACCCCAAACACCACCGCAACCGCGACCCCCAGCAGCGTTCCGATAAAGCTCAGCAGCTCGGTGGAGTTCAGCGTCACCGCCGACAAAATCAGAACCGTCTCCACGCCCTCGCGAAGCACCAGCAGAAACACGAAGAAGAACAGTCCAATCTTCGAGACCCCCGCTGCCTCCGTCGTATAGCGGGCAATCTTCTCCTCGATGTCGCCCTTCATGGTCCGGGCCGCCTTGTGCATGAACCAGATCATGCTGATCACAAAGACCGCCGCGGCCAGCATCACCCATCCCTCGAAGATGTCGCTGTTCAGTTGGGTGCGGGCCATAATCACCGCTCCCACGACGCTCGCCGCAACCGCCGCGCCCAGAGCCCAGAAGACCGTTCGCTTCAGCTCCGACCGGCCTATCTTCGTCAGATAGGCAAACACGATCCCGACGATCAGCGAAGCTTCCACGCCTTCGCGGAGGGTGATGATAAATGCCTGCAACATAAGGTGGTTCTCTCCCTCAAAGGGTCCACCGCGAACTGCTCCGATGCGAACCCCGGCCATCGCCGGGTTCCATTCCAAAGCTTCCGGCTCATCTTTCAGTCTAATGAGGACCAATTTGGTCGTCAATTGCTGCGGACGCTTTTTTGCCCTCCGCAAGTTCTAGTCCGGCTTCCGGAGCATCGGGGTCACGCCATATCTGCGCTGCCCCGGATCTGCGGCCAGTGAGTGGTCACTTTCATTTGGCGATCTCCGCATTCCCGGGTGCGAATGTGTGCAGCGGCTTGCCCTTGAGGATATTCTCGACCTCCTCATAGCCCTCCGGGAATGCGTAGTTGTATCGCGGCGGAAGCGCAAAAACGAACTGCGAGTTCCTCCCCAACTCCGACGGTCCAATCGGAGCCGCGCTTACCACCAGGTCTTCGTTCCACTGCGCCAGCGTAAAGACCATGATCGGAATATCCTGGCGTGGCTGCGCCGTGGTCCATCGTGGATCGCGGAGGAGGATCTTCGGTCCATGCTCCTTCCGCTTCGGCTCAGCCTGCGTCGTCCCTTCCCACTGCTCCGACACCACCTGGTAGCCCTTCCAGTCCTCAGGAAGATCGAAACGGAACCCATAGGCCCGGTTTTCGTACACCGGCGCAGACTCCCTGGCCTCATGCTTCACCGGCGCTTTGGCTGTCATCTGGGAGCACGAAGACGAAGCAAGCACCCCCGAGATCATCCCTGCGCACATCCACGTCCTGCTCCTCTTCATTCGTCCTCCTCGTCGCAATAGTATGCCCGTATCCCGTAGCCCCTTCTCCACTGGGTGCGCAGCAAACCCGGTAAAATATCCCCATGAGCAACAAGAGAAAAAAGACCACCGGCTACACCGACGATCACGCCGCAGCCGGCCTCGACACTAGCTTCCCTGAGATCGAGACGTGGAAGAACCAGTTCAAGTCCTACGAGATCCTCATCGACGACCCTGAGTTCACCTCCGTCTGCCCCAAGACGGGCCTGC
The DNA here is from genome assembly GCF_036877565.1 of Edaphobacter sp. HDX4. Taxonomy (NCBI): domain Bacteria; kingdom Pseudomonadati; phylum Acidobacteriota; class Terriglobia; order Terriglobales; family Acidobacteriaceae; genus Edaphobacter; species Edaphobacter sp. HDX4. The sequence goes on along the minus strand of NZ_JAEDXW010000032.1, from coordinate 25,334 downwards.
CCGACTTCGGCCGTCTTACCATTCGCTACATGCCCCGTGAAAAGTGCATGGAGCTCAAGTCCCTCAAGGAATACCTGTTTAACTACCGCAACCTTGGAATCTTTCAGGAAAACATCGTCAACCAGGTCCTTGACGACGTCGTCAAAGCCACCAATCCCGTTTGGGCCATCATCGTAGGCGACTTCCGCCCGCGCGGAGGCATCTCGACGATCGTCGAAGCCCGTTATCCCCGCACCGAAGACATGCCTGCGAGATAACGATGGATTTCCTCGAATCCCGCAAAACTCCGCTATTCGCTGAACGGCATGCCAAAGAGTAAAAGGGCCGACTTTGGTGGTCGATGAACCTCGCCAACTGCTTCCGTTGCCTTGTCCATCTTCTTCCACACATCAAGAGCGGGTGCGTTCATATACAGCACTCGTGCCCGCTCCGCCGTGTCGCCTTTTTCAGCGTAGATGCTGATCTTGTTGATCAACTGTGTCTGAGCCGAGTCGACCAGGTAAGGCCACATGCTCACCGATGGAGAGTTTTCCGTCTCCCGTAACTCTTCCGTCGATTGTTGCAGGATGCTGTAGTTTAGCGGCATCGGTTCATCCTACTCGTTCATCCAGTCGGCGCGGTCAGTCTTGCGATGTGAAGACGCGGTCATCGCGCTGGTGCGGGCTGATTGCTGTCTTTGTCTTGGGCGATAAAGCGAGGGACGGAACGAGCAACGTGCTTCTTCACATCGGTATTCCGAGGGATGCTTAGGGTGACTCCTGACGTACAGTTGTGTGCTTGGAAGACACTCGTCAGGAGCAAAGCTTCGAGCGCTGAAGCGAGAAATAACTTCAAAGCTGACTATGCGCCCTACTGGGATGGCTGCTTCGTTTGAGCCATCAGACCCGGCGACCGAATACCCACAGTGCTCCCCTGTCTTTGATCAGTCGCAGATGAAGCACGGCCGTCCAGAGAGGAACTCTGTCGTCCTTATCGCTGCTCTTCCCCGTCTGGTCAAGCCTTCGCCAACGTCGATACTCAAACAAGCGAGACAGCCGCACTCATTTTTTGGCGAAGGATCGCATGAGCACAACCATATTCCATACATCTTCCGGCTTTGCCCGTGCCTCCTCTTCTGCAGGCATCGCGCCCTTGCCATGTCGGATGATGTAGAACAACTCGCCGTCGCTCAGACCTTCAAGCGCATTCGGATCCGTGTAATCCTTCATCTTCAGCTTCATGTCAGCAACCGCGTCCCCTTTGCCATTGCCGTTTTCCCCATGGCAGACAGCACAGTCGTATCCGTAAATCTTCTTGGCGTGAGCCAGGGATTCGGGTGTCGGTTTGAATGGATTTACCTGACGCGCCGCCTCAGCGGGGATCGGTGTCATCGGCGTGGGCGAAGGTGGCGGTTCTTGCAGAAGATATATAGCTAGAAGCAACGTCCAGCAGAAAAAAGGCGTCACCATACGAGCCCTCCTCCATTGCGCGCAAATCCTATACTTCTCATGAGCAAAGGTGAAGTCTTTTGTCGCTTGTCTGTTAGGGGCGGATTTCGCACAGGCAATTTGTCATTGTGGCCCTCGTATCATCTCTCTATGAATTCCTCTCCCGTTGCAGGTCCCGCCCGGGTCGCCATCATCACCGGAGCCGCGCAGGGAATCGGTCGCCGCACCTCGGAGCTCTTCGCCCAGGCAGGCTACTCGATCGCTCTGATCGACCTCCAGTCCTGCAGTCACGTCGCTCCCACAGCCGACCGCGAAGAGTTTCTCGGCAATATAACCGACGAGACGTTCATCGCTCGCTCCATCTCCACCATCCACCAGCGCTTCGGACGCATCGACGTCCTCGTCAACAACGCGGGGATCAGCAGCATCGCTCCCGCCGAGACCGTCGAGATGGCAACCTTCCGCCGTGTCCTCGAAGTCAACCTCGTCGCCCCCTTCCTGCTCGCGCGCGACGTCGGTGCTCTCATGCTCCAGCAGCGGCAGGGAAGTATCGTCAACATCGCCTCGATTGCCGGACTCACCGGAATCGCCGACCGCTCAGCCTACAACGCATCGAAGCACGGTCTCGTCGGTCTCACCCGTACCCTCGCCGCCGAGTGGGGAGCGCGCGGAGTCCGCGTCAACGCCGTCTGTCCCGGCTGGGTCAAGACCGAGATGGACCACGTCGATCAGGCCAGCGCCGCTTATACCGACGGAGACATCATCGATCGCGTCCCTATGGGCCGCTTCGCCACACCCGACGACATCGCCCGCGCCGTTCTCTTCCTCGCCGACCCTCTCCACAGCGGCTTCATCAACGGCCATACCCTCACCGTCGATGGCGGATGGACCGCCGATGGATCCTGGCAGTCCCTTCGGCTAAGCCACCGATAGCGTCGAATCACCTTCGGCTCAGAGGCATCCGAGTCCGCTGCTCACAACACCTTCATCGACAGAATCGTCCCACACGGTGACAGACCTCTCCTGAATCGCACATCGGAATCTCACCCGCAACCGTTTGGGCAGGCCTTCAGGGCCGTCTATGTTCTCATACAACATATGCTCAAATGGCTGCTGATCTTCGTACCGGTCACCATCGGACTTGAGTTCTTAAAACCGGACGCTCACACCTACATCTTCATTGCAGCCTGCCTCTCCATCGTGCCGCTCGCCGGCATCCTCGGCCACGCCACCGAGCAGGTGGCGCATCATGCGGGCGAGGGCGTAGGTGGCCTGCTCAACGCCACCTTCGGAAACGCGGCTGAGCTGATCATCGCCATCGCAGCGCTGCAAAAGGGGCTCTATGACGTCGTCAAAGCCTCCTTGACCGGCTCCATCATCGGAAACCTTCTGCTCGTTTTTGGTCTCTCGGCAGTGGCAGGTGGCTTTCGTCACAAAATTCAGCGCTTCAACGCAACCGCCGCCAGCGCCCAAGCGGTTTTACTTACCCTCGCCGCCATCGGTCTCATCGTTCCCGCGGCGTTTCACCACCTTCAGGGGCCCCGCGACACGCTCCCGGAAGATGCCCTTGGTCTCGATATCGCGATCGTCCTTCTTCTCGCCTACGGGGCTCATCTTGTCTTCTCTCTCTACACCCATAAGCGCCTGTTTCAGGGGGAATCGCCCGATGCGAAGGAAGAAGATCAGGAGACCTGGCCTCTCGGCAAAGCCATCCTGATACTGGCCGTCGCCACAGCCTTCATCGCCTGGATCAGCGAGATCCTCGTCGGCTCGGTGCAACAGGCGGCCAAGGCCTTCGGCATGACCGAAATCTTCGTCGGCGTCATCGTCGTCGCCATCATCGGCAACGCCGCAGAACACAGCACCGCCGTTCTTGCCGCCATGAAGAACCGAATGGAGCTCTCGTTCGGAATCGCAGTTGGCAGCAGCCTCCAGATCGCTCTGCTGGTGGCGCCGCTCCTCGTCATCCTGAGCCATTTCATCGGCCCCATACCCATGAACCTTGCCTTCTCTCCCGCCGAAGTACTGGCGATCTTCCTCTCGGTCTTGATCACCGGCCAGGTCGCTGCCGACGGGGAGACAAACTGGCTGGAAGGGTCACAGCTTCTGGCGGTCTATCTCATTCTCGCCATCGTCTTCTACTTCCTTCCGGAAGGCACCGTCGCGCTTCCCGCAAACTCGAACTGAAGGTTCCAAGATCGCTGTGGAAGATCCGTATACAAGCAACTCCGGGAATCGTGGATCCAACCTGCTTGCTCTCTCGAAGCGGGCGACGATAGTCGGATGCGAAGCCCTCAAAGGGGAAGCCTGGGATGGCTGCCGAAGACCGGCGGCTCCCATGAGCTCCCTCCCAAAATGAAGGCCAAAATAGAAAAGACGGAAGACCAGCACTTTGTGCTGGTCTTCCGTCTTCGTAGTAAATTGGTCGCTGCGTTTACATCTAGAGAACCCCTCCACTACCGCCTTTATCGTGCAAGTAGCAGTGGAGGGATTCTTTCAAAACAAGTTAGACCGTGCGCGTGATGCGACGGCGAACCATACCGGCCAGCGCGAGAACGCCGCTGCCCATCAGAGCGAGGCTCGAAGGCTCAGGAACAGCCGACGGGGTCGCGAACGCAGAGGCCGAGAAGGTCGTCGAACTCTGACCAGAGACCAGCTGCGAGGTGAAGGTGAAGCTACCGGGGCTGTTGTCATAAGCAACTACGCCATTTGCCGTGAAGAAACCGTTGCCGGTTATGTCAAGGCAGTTTCCAACGGTGCATCCCGGGATGTTCGAAACGTACATCGCGTTATAGTCGGTCATGTAGAAGGCGAAGGTCTCACCACCGTTGGTAACGGTGAAGAGCTGCACCGGAGAGATTGCAGGCGGAACCATGTTCTGGCCCTGGGTATAGGGAAGAACACCGGTAAGGAAGTTGATCGTATTGCCATCGGTCAGGTACAGAGCAAACGTACCTGTCGTGGCTCCTGGACCACCATTTACTTGGCCACCCAGGAACTGAAGGGTGTTGGTGGTGAAGGTGTCAGTACCAAAGGACGACAGGGTACCAGTGATAGGAGCGGCTTTAGCGGCGATGGGTGCTACAAAAGAAGCAGCCAGCGCGAGAAGGGCGAGCGGTCTAAGCATAGGAAAAGGTTCCTCCAAAAGAAAAGTGCGGCATCGAGCGACCACTTCCCATATATGCACTTAGATAGCCAGATAAGTCTCAATTTTCCACAATCCTACGGCTCTCAACCTACAAGCATTTAGCACCCAAAAACAACAAGGCCCCTGAATACTCAGGAGCTTTGTCTGCAAACTATTGCACTCACTTTCGAGTACGTAGGTACTTTTTTACCCTGTTTCGGGCAAATTATGGGAAAGAAAAGTCCTTTAGAGGAATTGAGAGATAGCATTCGCCATCACCCCTCAGGCCCTCTAAAGAACTTCCTTATCCCTTCTAACTTGCAGCTACCACTGAAGCAGAAGCAGTTCCGAGCAGAACGCCGGTCCCATCGCCCCCATCATGCTGAAGCACCCCGGGCTGCCGGGACGGTTATAAAGAAAGTCCTGCATGACCGTTAGAACCGACGCCGACGACAGGTTCCCGCGCTGGCGCAGACTGTTCCACGAGGCCGACAGCGCTCCAGGGGGAAGGGTAAGGCTCTTCTCCATCGCCTGCAGCACCTTCGGTCCGCCGCTATGCATAATGTAGCTGCAGATCTGGTTCATGCTCATATCGTTCTCGTCGAGGAAATCCTCTACCGTGGCCCGAAGCTCTGACGTCACCAGATCCGGAACCTCTGCCGAAAGCACGATGTTGAACCCGCTGTGGTTGATATTCCAACCCATCAGGTGCTCCGTATTGGGATAGAAGGTCGACTTCGTTGCCACAACGCGTGGGCAGGGCTCGTCAACACTGGTGGGGCGCTGTCCGTGCGGCGTCTCTTCGCCGGCCAGAACCACTGCGGCCGCACCGTCGCCAAACAGGCCCGAGGCTACAATCGCCGCCATCGAAGCATCATCTTCCTGCCAGGTCAGCGAGCACAGTTCGACCGACAGCAAAATTGCATACTGCTTCGGATACGCGCGTACATAGTCCGCCGTCCGCGAGATCCCCGCTGCACCTGCCACGCATCCCAGACCGAAGATCGGTGTGCGCTTGATGTTCTTCGGAAAGCCCATGAGGTTTACGAGACGTGCATCGATGCTCGGGCAAGCGATTCCGGTTACGGAGGTGAAGAAGATCGCGGAAATATCCTCCGGCTCCAGGCCCGCCTGGTCCAAGGCTTTCTGAATCGCCTGCTGGCCTAGTTCTACCGCGCCCTTTATCCATAGATCATTTGTTGGTCCAAAGCCCGACAGCGTTCCCAGCGTATCCAGCGGGAACATGATGTGGCGATAATCCACACCACAGTTGCGGTGAAGACGATCGACAATGTCAGGGGTGGCGAGTTTGTCCTGTAGCCGCTCTTTGAGAGCTTCGGTGATGACGGACTGTGGATAGCGATGGGGAGGATAAGCCGTGCCGATAGATGCGATGCGCATAGGTACAAAACCTCTTCGGAAATGGGTTGCAAAGGCCGATGGGCAATCAGCTGGTTTCAAGTTTTGGCAGGAAGGCAAACACGCCTGTGCTGAGAAGCTGGGGGAAGGTAAAAAATTTCCAGCACACAAGCGAAGCCGAAGGGCAACAACACAAGTATAGAACAGTTAAAGGTTGCCTGAAAGCAAGTAAAATCTTTGTACCTTGTATCACACTTATAAACAAGTAGATACGGGAATCTTTGACCAAAACATACCAAACATGCCGTTTACTCAAACGTGAACCTGACCTCGTGACTGAGTAAATCCTAGCGGCTGTGAGCACGGTGGCCCATACCACCTTTCGGCCACTCATCTGCCTCGAACGGAGGCACTTAGTACATCCTCTGTTACAAAGGTTTACCGTCTTTCGTGCTCTGTTGGTAATCCAAATGCAAGTGTATTTTCGAAGTTGACGTGCTTATCTGGGGCAATTCTATTCCCCGGTTAGCGTCAGTGCGTACAAAGTATCCCCGACACCGACAATAATGTTCTGCTTGCCATCCAGCACCCACGTGGACGGCCCATTGCTCACGTGACCATCCAACTTTTCGCTCCAGACGATCTTCCCGCTTGCTGCATCGAACGCGGCCAGCCTGTCTGAATCTCCCGTAAACAGCAGATTGCTCGCGGTCGTCAGAATCCCTCCTGACATCCCGCCACCCTCTGCACCCTGACCCTTGGGAATATGTTTCCACTTCAAATCGCCATTGCGCACATCCAGAGCAATCAGCGATGAGTGCGTATCGAACGCTCCCGAACTTCCTCCGCCATATCCCTCCGGCTCCGCAGAAGTGTCGTACAGGTACGCGACGCTGTAGCCCTCGGTCGCATTCACATAAAACAAGCCGGTCTGCGGGCTGTAGCTTGGCGGAGGCCAGTTCGTCGCTCCATTGCTTGCTACATCCACCATCGAGCCATCCACCTTCGGCTCCTTGTCTGGATCGGGAATCGGCTGCCCTCGCTCATCCACACCCTTGGACCAGTCTCCCGTCTTCGTGAATGGCTTCGAGACCAGGTACTTCCCATTGGTGCGATCCAGCACAAAGAAGTATCCGCAGCGCGCCGCCTGCGCCAGCAGCTTTCTCGGCTTGCCGTCGATCGTCATGTCGAACAGCACCGGCGTCTCTACATTGTCCCAGTCGTGCGTGTCATGCGGAGAGCCCTGGAAGTACCACACCATCTTGCCCGTGTCAGGATTGAGCGCCACGATGGAATCCGTATACAGATTCGCGCCCTTTCGTCCCTGACCTGCAAAGACCGGATTCGTATTTCCCGTGCCCCAGTAAATGAGATTCAGCTGTGGATCGTATGTTCCCGGCAGCCACGTCATGCCGCCGCCATGACGCATTGCCTGCTCGTTCGGCCACGTCTCCGATCCCGGATCGCCCATCTTCTTGGGCTCGCTCCACCAGCGCCACTGCATCTCGCCCGTCTCCGGGTCGCGCGCTTCAAGATATCCCGGGACGTCCATCGCATCGCCGCCGACTCCGATGATGATGTGGTTCTTCACAATCACCGCGGCCATCGTCGTGAAGTACTGCAGCTTCTCGTCAGAGACCTTCTTGCGCCAGCGCTCCTTGCCCGTCGCCGAATCCAGCGAGATAAACCATCCATCCGGAGTCAGGAAGTAGATCCACTTTCCATACATCCCCACGCCGCGCTGGCCCAGCACATGACCACCATGGTCCTCGAAGTCGAATCTCCACTTCTCCTTGCCTGTTCGTGCATCGACGGCGAACACGTGGTCCGGAATCGTGAAGTAGAGAACACCATCCACCATCAGCGGAGTCGACTTGATGATCAGCGGTCCACTTCCACGCAGCGGAGGGATCCCGGTGATTCTGTACTTCCACTTCGTCTTCAGCTCGCCGATGTTCTTCTGGTTGATCTGCGTAATCGCGCTGAAGCGTCTTCCCGAGTAATCGCCGTTATACGTCGGCCACACATCGGCAGGCTGGTGGAACAGGGAGAGAGCCTTCGGATCAAGACCCTCCGGCTTCGTCATCTGTTGCGCCGACAACCCAACGGTCGTCACTATGGCAAGCGCGGCAAGTTTTGTAACAAGGGACCAGGTCATTTCAGTGTCAGCAGGTATCGAGTCAGGTTATGCAGATCGTCGTCCGTGTACTTCGACAACAGTGCGCGATGTCCTTCCAGCTTGTCCGGAATCGCAACCAGCACTTTAGCTGTCGGCCAAGTCAGGGTCTTGCCATCGCTCGTCTTCAAGCTCGTCTCAAAGTCGTCATAGTGCTCCAGGGTTCCGGTCAGCTCTTTGCCATCCGGCGTCGTCACGGTCGCCTGGCGCGCGCCTCGCTTGCTCGGCCATGCGATCCTCGCCAGCATCGCCGACGGTTGCGCGAACTTCTTCCCAATCCCGGCGAGATCCCCCGTTACCGAGTGACAGCTTGCGCAGTTCGCGACAAAGAACTCCTTGCCCTTGCTCACGTCGCCGCTGGTCATCTCGCCGCTGTGCTTGTAGAGTCCGCGATTCGCCGCCAGCTCGATCTCCATGTGCAGATACTCGGCGATGTCGTAGCGCTGCGCGTCGGTCAACTGCGCAAACGAAGGCATTCCACTCTGCGGTCGACCTTCCTTCAGAAAGGGGGCAATCTCTTCGCCCTTGTCGTCATGCAGCACCAGCACCGAACGCACCAGGTTTGGCCCGATGCCACCGCGAGCCTGGGCTCCGTGACAGGCCAGGCAGTTCTGCTGGTAAAGACCCTCGCCTCGCTTCGCCGCCGCCGCATCCGGCACCCGGCCCAGCCCCAGAAACAGATGGGAACGGTCCGTCGGGCGGCCGGTCTGCTGCTGGGGTTGTGACTGCAGCTCCGGCTCCTGAACTGCCGCCAGCACAGGTCGCCCATGAAAGATCGCTATCGCTGAGGAAAAGCACAGCAGGCTCCCGATCGCCAGTAAAGTTCCCGGTGTTCTCGAAATCAATGCCTTCTGAGCCCTTTCCTCTCCGCGTTCGCCACAGTATATCCACCCGCGCACACGCTCGTCGCCTATCCTCCTCTTTCTCTTCGCCCGGTCGCGTTGAGGAGTCTTGCAACACCTCAGAGAGGCTGCCTGCGGAGGCTTGCTTTCGAAGTAGCTCATGGCGACACCGGCTCGACATGCGCCGGGCGCGGGGTTTTGTATCGATCCCAAGAGCGGGTGAGCTGCGTTGAAGGTTCGGATCGGCTTCGGCGCTGAGGTCGGGGAGGATGTGGGGGAGTGCGGTCGGGTCAGGGTGATCGTCGCGGCTTTCATCGGAGGAGGGTTCGTGAAGGACGGGCGGGAGGTCTCCGCGGTGACGGGCGAGGCCTTCCATGATGGCGTTGAAGACGGGGCGACGGAGGGTGACTGTGTCGGTGAAGTCTGCCACTGCTGTGGAGTCGGGCAGTGACCTGGAGTTGGGTGGCGCTTCAGGGGTGGAGGAAGAAGATGTGGGGTTGCAGGGAGTGGAGTCGTGGGGTGGGTTTGAGATTTTCTGAGCGGATGTGTTGGCGTCGGAGGTTTGGAGGTGCGTTTGAGTCGTCTGGTTGTGCTGTTGGGTTCGCGAGAGGTTGGTGGTGGCGATCTGGAGACCGTAGAGGAGGAGACCGGCGCGGCGGAGGTCGATGTTGTTGGCGGCGACGTTCTGGAGGACACGGCCGAGAGCGTACTGGATCTCGTCGGGGCTTTGGAGGTCGGGAAGGGAGGATCGGTTCTGTCGGGCTCGGCGTTCGCGGAGTCTGGCGACCGGGGTTCGGGCAGCGTGGTGGTAGTGGCAGAATTTTTCTCCGCGCATCGCCGGGCTTCCGCAGGGAGCGCCTTCGGGAGTGCTGTGACGGCAGGTGCGTGCCTCGGTTTTGGGGCCTGTCTGGCGGATTTCCTCGATCATCTCGGGCGGCGGACTGCATGATGGTGCCCTCCCATGAAAAGTGTGCAAAGTATTCGAAACAGAAGAAATGAGGGTGGACTTCGGGTCTCGTCTCTGCTGTTTTGCGGGTTAAAAGGGAAAGCCCGGCTCGATGAGCCGGGCTTTTCTTTTCTACCTGATTAAAGGTTATCAGGGGTGTCAAGGATTTCTGTGGAAATGTGGCCGGGGTGAACCGCAGATCCTTCGACTTCGCTCAGGATGACACGTTCTGGGGCTGTCCTGGGGACTCGGTGGCGGGGGAGAGGAATACAGGGATTCTTCGCTGCGCTTCAGAATGACGGATCATGATGACGGATCATGCGGCGGTGACGTGGGATTGGGCCGGTGTGCGAATTCTCGCTCGGTACCCGGAGATGTCGTCAGGGCTTGAGGGTTTCGGGGCGGAGCTTGCCGATGCGGCCGTGGGGGCCTACGACGAAGGGGAGGGAGAGCGCGTTCCAGTTCTTGTCGGCGTCGGGAGCGTCTTGTGCAGCGGGTTTGAGGGCGTTCCAATTTTTGCCGTCGTCGCGCGAGATGTCGGTGCCGTTGGGGCCTACGGTGATCCAGGTTCTGGTGGAGGCATCGTAGGCTACAGAGCTGCGGTAGCCGTGGGGTGGGGAGTTCGCCAGATGGAATTCAAACCTCTCGTCGACTTCCTGGCTCTTTCTACGTGAGCTGGTCCAGGCTGTATAGCGGCTGTCGTTGGGCTCCATGTAATCCCCGCCGACGGCAACTGTGACGCCGCTCGGATCTTCGGCGATGGAGAAGCATCCGCTCGACGGACGTTGTTTGAAGCTCTTCAATCGTTCCGCAAGAAGGCCTGCATCCCACTTTGATTTTTCCGGCATGGGTCCGCTTGTATTGGAGGAACCGGCGCCCAGACGGATCACGCGCGGACCTCCGGAGCCGCCGGTACAAAACCTGCGATAGCCCGGATGCGAGATAAGAAGAGATGAGTTGCTGGCGGCGAAGACGCTCTCTCCATTGATATCCTGTGTCGCCTCGAGAGTCTGCCGCTCCCATCTTTCTCCTCCATTGAAGGTCACGAGGACGACGAAGATACCTTTTACCGGGTCGCCGAGGAGGACGCCGAAGTTGTGGTCTTTGTCGGAGAACTGGATGGCGTCCCAGAAGCCGTCTTTGTCGGGGTTGGTGAAGACGAGCTTCCAGGTCTTGCAGGCGTCGGTGGTTTTGTAGAGGCGGGAGAGGTCGCCAAGGCCCGAGGACATGACGATGGCGGTGTTCTGGTCGAAGGCCTGGATTCCGCGGAAGTCGAGATTGTCGGCGTTAGGTGGTGTGGCGCAGCGCTGCCAGGTGGTGCCGTCGTCGGTGGTGCGGAGGACGGTGCCTTCGGTTCCGCTGACCCAGGCGATGCCGTTGCCGAGGGAGTGGACTCCGCGAAAGCTGGCGGTGGAGTGAGAGTCCTGGATCTGGAACTGGGCGTGAGCGGTGAGGGTGCATGACAAGAGGGCCATGCAGAGAGCCGAACGCATGCAGGAAGCATAGCAGTTGGCCTATTTGTTGACAGAAAGAGACGTGGAGTTGCGTGAGTGTTGTCTATCGCCGACCAGACGTCGTCTTATGCCGATTCGCGCGTGAGGGAAGTTCTGTTTCTATGAGGATGTTGACGAAGTAGATGCATTTCAGGCGTGAGGGTTGTCGCTGGAGCAACAGCTGCTGATGCATATGTATGTGAAAAGGTTTGCTGGGGAAAATGGGTAAGTTTTTCCCTCTTTGGGAAAACTTTTTACCCTCTGCACGAAATTTATGCGTATTTTGACTGTTTTTTAGCGATTCGAATCTTCGAAGGATTGGCAATCCGTTTGCAAAGTACGTGTGTATTGCAGACGGACTCACGATGGGCCTGCCGTATTCGTACTTCTCCTTTCGTGGAGGTGCGACAGGAGATGCGGAGAGGCAGGCCGAGTGTTTCACCGAACGTTGTGGCACGCTGCAGTTTTCCGGAAATAGACCGGAGCTCTGCAGAGGTGAGTTGGGCCCGTTTTTTAAATATGCCTGTGGAGGCTTTATGTATATTTTCTTTCTTCCGTCCTTGGTCGGACTTATCGTCATCGGCTGCATAACCCTGAAGGACCAGTTCCAATTCAAAGTACAGCAGTAAACTTCTCTTTCTCTTTTTAAGCGTCAGCGCGAGTTGACGACGGAAGGTCAGGCCGCGAGTGCCTGACCTTTTCCTGTTTAAGCAGGATTCGCTTCGTGAATACAGCTACAGCGCGGGCTGCGGTGGTCGGGGCGTGGATGGGTGCGCAATGCTGGGGGCTGGAGAGCGGAGAAGAGCGGGAGCGAGGAGCAGAAGGAGGAGGATTCCGGCGGCGGGAACGAGAAGGCCGACGCGGAGACCTCCGAGGTGAGTGGAGACGGTGCCGGTGAGCCAGGGGAGGGTGGCTCCGCCGAGCGAGGCTGAGGCGAAGAGTCGGCCGAGGCGCGGGTGATTGGCGGAACGGGCGAGAAGAAAGGCAATGAGGAGCGGATAGACGGGACCGATGGCGGCTCCGCTGATGATGGCACCGCTGAAGAGCAGGAGAGGCGATGGGTGGGGAACGAGAAGAAGGACGAGCTGGGTGAGCAGCAGAAGCGCCAGTGAGAAGCGATAGAGCGCGGCTTCGGAGATTCGGGAGAGGAGCGCTGCCATGGCGAGACGGCTGAGAAGCTCAGAGATCCAGTAGAGCGCCGCGATGGTAGAGGCGCTGACGGCGACGTTGCTGCGGACAGCGAAGCTGGGAAGCCAGCCTCCGAGTGCGTTCTCGTTGCCGATGTAGAGGAGCATGCAGCAGGCGAACAGAAGGATGGAGCCGCGGGAGAGCGGCATGGAGGTAGTGACGGCGGAGGGGGACTGCGGCGACGAAAGATCGGTGAGCTGGCGAGGGAGAGTAGAGGCCAGAAGGCCTCCGATGACGACGATTGCGGTGGCGAGGAGAAAGAAGAGCGGAGTGTTGGAGGGACCGCAGAGGCGGACGAGTGCAGGGCAGGCAATGGCTCCGAGGCTCCAGCTGACGTTGAAGAGAGCGAGGGCACGGGCGCGCTGGGTGGTGGAGAGTCCGGCGATAACGTTGCCGGCGGTGAGGCCGGCGGAGACCCCAAGGCCAGAGGCGAAGAGAGCGAGATGGGCGATGGGAAAGCTGGCCCAGGCGAGGGCGGCGGTTCCGGCGGCGGCGAGGGCGGCACCGGAGAGGAGGCTGAGGCGGAGGTTCCGGGTGGCGAACCAGGCTCCGATGAGTTGGCCGAGGAAGGATGCGGTGAAGAGGGTTCCTGCCTGGGAGTCCTGAATGCTCCAGCGGGTGATGAGGGCGGGAAGGACCGGCCCAAGCATTACTGTTATGAGTCCCAGCGCAGATGTACAGGCAAAGAGCGGCGATAGCCGACGCGAGATTATTACAGCCGGGTTATTGTGGGAGAGGTTGTCGGGGGCTGAGTGCATCCGAGACTCGAGAGTATCAGTTGAAAGCGAAAGACCGTCAGCGCAAACCGGAGGCTTTGGAGCGACGGTCGATCAGAGTGGATGCGCGTGCGGTCGACTCACGCACGACGAGTTCTGGTGTGAACCAGACGGTGTCGGAGAAGGGTTGATCGGGACTCTGGATGCGTTTAACGAGCAGCTCCGCGGCGCTTTTTCCCATTTTGTGCAGTGGTTGTCGCACTGTAGTAAGCCTGGGATTTGTGTATTCGGCGACGAGAATGTCATCGAAGCCGATGACGGAGATATCCCGCGGGCAGGAGAGTCCGACGTCTTCGATCGCACGGATGGCGCCGATGGCCGAGGTGTCATTGAAGCAGAAGATGGCAGTGAAGTCGCGGGTGCGGTTGAGAAGCTCACGGACGGGAGGATATCCGAGTTCGGGAGACCAGGAGTTTTTTTCGAGGTAGATGCAGAGCTCGGGCTGGATGGTGATTCCGATCTCCTGAGCGATGGCCTGGATGGATTGCCAGCGCGATTCGGAGTCAAGAGAGAAGGTCTGTCCCTTCATGAAGGCGATTCTCCGGTGACCAAGTTTATAGAGGTGATGAAGGGCGAGCCGAGTGGCGAGGTCGTGGTCAAGCATGAGGTTGGTGACGCCGGGCATGTTGATGTGGGAGGAGACTCCCACGACCGGGAGGGGAAGGCGCTTGCGGAGTTCGGTGTTGACGAGGAGGAGACCATCGACGGAACGGCTGACGAGCAGGTCGGGATACTCCTCGATGAGGTCGGGATGGCAGAGGTGACTGACGGTGAAGTAGAGGTAGCCGGCTTGCAGGAGGTATTCCTCGACTCCTAGCATGACGCCGGTGAAGTAGCCTTCGCTGAGTTCGGGGACCACGACGCCGACGGTATTGGTAAGGCGGGTTCGAAGCATGCGGGCGTGAAGATTGGGCCGATAGTTGAATTGTCGGGCGGCATCGACGACTCGCTGCCTTGTCTCCGGCGAGATGGATTTGGCGACTGGAGAGTTGTTGAGAACGATGGAGACGGTGGCCGGGGAGAGGTCCAGGTAGTCAGCAAGGATCTTGAGTGTGATGGGTCTGGTTATGTCGGGAAGCGGTTTTCTTCGAGTGGCCATGAAGCTCCGGAGGAACGGGAAAGAATGCAACATTTTTACACGGTCGGGAACGATGCCAGAGCACGAAGAGTAGACAGGGAAAGATAAAGGGCAAACAGGTCGATGCTTGAAGAGCAAATCATAGTTGCGGTTGACAAGATGACACGCAAAACAAGGGGCTTTCGAAGTTACCGCCCCACCGACCTAGATGCCATGGTGGAGCTGGATGCTATGTGCTTCGAAGCGCCGTTCCGGTTCAGCAGAGAGGCGATGCGCCGATTTGTGGAGGCGGAGAATGCGTGGGTGCTGGTCGCAGCGGATCGAAAAGGACTTGTAGGATTCTGCATCGTGCATCGTGAGAAGACGAACGGCACCGAGATCGGATACGTGGTGACGATTGACGTGGACGAACGGCGGCAAGGTGAGGGGATCGGCAAGAAGCTGTTGGGCGATGCCGAGATGTGGGTGCGGAGCTGGAAGGGTGCAGGCATGCTGCTGCACACGTTTACACAGAACGAACGCGCCGTGCAGTTCTACGAAAACCGGGATTATCGCAGGCTGGATGTGCAGCGAGAGTTTTACGGAGCAGGCCTGGATGCCGCGATCTACTGGAAGGATCTGGCAATGAGGCGAGGCTGAGAATGCTGGCCGGAACAGTGTCCGCTTAAGGACGATGACGAAGCAGTGAAGATCCCGGCGAAGCTTTCGTCGAGATTTTCAGGTTGAGGAGCGGACGGGATTACTTTCTGCCGAAGACGTCTCCCATGCGTCGGATCTGAGCGCCTACGCCGCGGAGCTTCTCTTCGATGCGTTCGTAACCGCGATCGATGTGGTAGACGCGATCGAGGATGGTTTCGCCATCGGCGACGAGAGCAGCGAGAACGAGTGAGGCGGAGGCGCGGAGATCGGAGCACATGACGGCCGCGGACTGCAGGGGCGACTTGCCGCGTACGGTTGCGGTGCGGCCCTGGACGGAGATGTTGGCTCCCATGCGGTTGAGCTCGCCGACGTGCATGAAGCGATTCTCGAAGATGTTCTCGCTGACGACGGAGGTGCCTTCCATCTGGGTGGCGAGGGCCATGTACTGGGCCTGCATGTCGGTGGGGAAGCCGGGATACTCCTCGGTAGAGATATCAGCGGCTTTGAGGGGACTGTCGCCGGAGCGGACGCGGATGCAATCCTTGCCGACGTCGAGGCGGACACCGCACCCCTCAAGTTTGGCGATGAGAGCACCGAGATGCGCGGGATCGCAGGAGTCGACGTTGAGATCGCCGCCGGAGATGGCCCCCGCGATCAGGAAGGTTCCAGCCTCGATGCGGTCGGGATTGATGCGGTGACGAGTGCCGTGAAGGCTGGTGACGCCGTGAACCCTGATAGTGGAGCTTCCGGCGCCCTCGATCTTTGCTCCCATGGCGATGAGCAGTGCGGCGAGATCGGTAACCTCGGGTTCGCGGGCACAGTTTTCAAATATGGTCTCGCCTTCAGCCAGAACGGCGGCCATGAGCAGGTCTTCGGTTCCTGTGACGGTGATCTTGTCGAAGAGGATGTGAGCTCCCTTGAGTCGGCCCTTTCCGTCATTCGGGCTGCGGGCTTCGAGGTAGCCGTGGTCATAGGTGATCTCGGCACCCATGGCCTCGAGTCCCTTGATGTGCAGATCGATGGGGCGACCGCCGATGGCGCATCCTCCGGGCATGGCGACGCGAGCCATGCCGGTGCGGGCGATGAGCGGACCGAGGACGAGCGAGCTGGCGCGCATGGTCTTGACGATCTCGTACTTTGCGACGGGATCGGAGAGGATTCCGCACTTGATACGAGTGCGGTGCTGGGCCCGGCCATAGCCGAGCTCGACCTCGGCGCCCATCGAGGCGAGCAGCTTGCGCTCCGTCTCGATATCGCGGACCTGCGGAATGTTTTCAAGGATGACTTCATCCTCGGTGAGGATGGCGGCGGCCATGCAGGGGAGGGCGGAGTTCTTGGCTCCCGAAACCTTGATGGTTCCGAGGAGCGGGTTCCCGCCGCGTACAACGAACTTATCCATTCTTCCAGTTTACGGAAGAGTTACGAGGAAATGAGTGCTGAGCTTGGTACGAAAAAGTGAGAGGCCGCCCTGGGAGAGGGGCGGCCTCGGTTGAGAGAGAACGAAGGCAGTTAGCTTTGAGAAGGAGAATTGCCGGAATCAGTCTGCTGCTGTTGGTGGGAACGACGGCCATGGTGACGCATGGACTGGAGCTGCTGTAGCTGGTCGGGAGTAAGAACGGTGGAGAGCTGAGTCTTGGTGTCCTGACGGATGGCCTGAAACTGCTCACGGCGCTGATCTTTTGTCAGGGTCGTATCGGAACGAAGCGAGGCGATCTTCTGCTGCTGGGTGGCGAGGATTGGCTCAAGCTTTGCGGTCTGATCGTCGGTGAGATTGAGCCGTTTGCCGAGGCGCAACGCGGCCTTGTGCGGATCGAAGTCCTTATGATGGCGTCCGTGCTTCGCGGCCGGCTGCTGCTGTGTAGTGGCATCATTCGCAGGCTGCTGAGCCGACTGCTGCTGACAGAAGGCCGTAGATGCGGCAAGCGAGAGTGCCAGGGCTGAAGAAAAAAGGATGCGTTTCATGGTCGACGTTTACTCCTTGCGGCAGCGCCAAGCTACCGGATGCTACTGATGGAATAAACACGAACGGTGAGGAATGTCGCGGTATTTTTATCTGCTCTGCTGAGGATGAGATGTTGGAGGGGTTCTAACCGCGCTCAAATGAGTCCACATGTCAGAGAGCATTAGATGTGAGATACACGACTTGAGTGGAACCAGTTATGCACTCCAGACGTGCGGGGTACGACGCGAGGGCAAACCGCAGATCCTTCGACTACGCTGCGCTTCGCTCAGGATGACACGTTTTTATCTTTGGCTGAGGTGAGGAACTTGAGAAGGTGGCAAGAGATGGTAATTTGCAAAATTCGCAACAATTTCAATTTTATCGTTTTTTCATCTCGAATTCGATTCGATATATAGTGGCCGTGACTGCGATGCGGAAGCGAGTATGGTCGCACGGTTATCCGCGATGTTCCGTTCGCATCTGTGGTGAGGGTATGCTGCCGCATCGTCTCCAGAAGTCCTCTAAAAGGGGGACGTGTCTGCCAATGAGGAAAAGGAAGGGATGAAGCCGAGCCGTGCACAAGCTGATGGGCCCCGATTCTTCATCGTTGCGGATGATCTGACGGGCGCCTGTGATTCTGCTGTCGCCTTTGCGGGACGCGGGGTGACCGTCGAGGTTCCTATAGGGATGGGCGGAGATCCGTTCGGGCCGGGGGTGCGTGCGTTCAGTACAGACAGTCGTGATATCGATGAGGCGCAGGCAGTGGAGCGGGTTCGCGCGGCGATGCGCAGGTGCGGGGATGCGGAGGTCGCTTTCAAGAAGATCGACTCCGTGATGCGGGGGAATACGTTCGCGGAGATTGGTGCAGCGGTAGAGTGTTCCGGCTGCGAGCTGGCGGTGATGAGTGCGGCGTACCCTGCGATGGGCAGGACGGTCAGGGAGGGCTGGCTGCATATTAAGGACTGCGAGCGCAGGATTGATCTGCGCGAGGGGTTGCGCAGGGCGGGTGTAAAGGATGTCTCCGTTGTTCACCCAGGGGGCGGCGCGGATGAACTGAGCCAAACGTTGCTCCGGATGATGGGGACGGGATGCAGGCTGGCGGTCTGCGACGCGGAATGTGATGAAGACCTGAGAACGCTGGTCGCGGCGGTGCGGATGGCCAGTGCAAGTGTGCTTTGGATCGGTTCCGGAGGTTTGGCGCATGCGCTTGCGGCGGAGATGCCGGCAGTGACAGCGAAGCCTCCGGCGAAGGAGACGGGTGGCAGAGTTCTGTTGTTTGCGGGAAGCGATCACGATGTCACGGTGAGGCAGATTTCAGCGTTGAAGCGAAGCTCGGCGGCGGTGGAGATGGCGGTGGAAGAAGCGACCGATGAGATTGCAGCGCAGACGGTCATTCTGAAGGTGACCCGGGGGCTGACGACGGAGGAGCAGATACGACAAGTGGTCGCGAACGCAGCGGGAGAACGGATTGGATGCTGTGTGATGACGGGGGGCGACACGGCTGCGCTGGTATGCCGAGCACTGGGGATGCGATCGCTGCGTCTGACCGAGGAGTATGCGCCGGGGCTGCCGCAGGGCGTTGCTGTCGGTGGTGTTCTGGATGGTGTGACGGTCGTGTTGAAGTCGGGCGGCTTTGGAAGTGAAGACGTTCTGTGCGGAGTGGCGGATCGTTTTGCAGGTGGCAGGGAGGGGTTATGAAGACAGGTCTGCCAAAGATAGCTGTGACGCTGGGAGATCCGGCGGGAGTGGGAGGCGAGGTCATCCTGAAGGCTTTGGCCGATCCGGAGACTGCGTCGTCTGCGGAGTTGATTGTGATCGGGGACCGGGCGGCGATTGATGCAGCCGAAGCCAGCACGGGCGTGAGCTTTGAAGGGTTGGGTGTGGAGCTGCGCGAGTGCGGCGCGCTCGGGAAAGAACCGATCGCGTATGGAGAGCTGCGTGCGGAGTATGGAAGAGCCGCGGTGCGCTACGTCCACGACGCGACGATGATGTGCCTGAATGACGAAGTAGACGCTATGGTAACGGCGCCTCTGAACAAAGAGGCGGTGACGCTGAATGGGATGGCGTTCTCGGGCCACACGGAGTACATCGCGGAGCTGTGTGGCGTGAAGGGCTCGCGGATGTTGCTGGCGGGAACGAAGCTAAGCGTGATTCATGTTTCGACCCACGTAAGCCTGAGAGAGGCCTGCAATCTGGACACGACACGGATCGTGGAGACGATTGAGCTGGGCAATGAGGCGATGAAGCTGCTGGGAAGGGCGACGCCACGGATTGCGGTGTGCGGGCTGAATCCTCATGCAGGAGAGCATGGCCTGTTTGGCAGGGAGGACGAGGAGTTTATCAAGCCTGCGGTGGAGGCGTGCAGGACGAGAGGGATTGCGTGCGAGGGCCCGGTGGCTCCGGACACGATCTTCTTCAAGGCGGCGAGGGGATCGCACGATCTGATCGTGGCGATGTACCACGATCAGGGACATATCCCGATGAAGCTTCTGGACTTTGAGGCGACGGTGAATGTCTCGCTGGGGATACCGATTATCCGCACCTCTGTGGATCATGGAACGGCGTTCGACATCGCGGGAAAGAACCTTGCGAGCGAAGCGAATATGAAGGCGGCGATCCGGATGGCGGTCACGATGGCGCATCACCGGTGGACGCAAGCGGCAAGGGTATAGGCGATGCGGGTTCTGGATCTTGTGGTGATCGCCGGTTACATGGCGTGCCTGATTGGCATCGGCGTTCGTTTTGCGAGGAGGCAGACGACAGTTCACTATTTACTGGCGAACCGGTCGATACCGGCTGGCGATGTGGCTACCGCTGCTGGCGACAATTATCAGGAGACTTGAGGGACAAGTTTATTGTGCAGGCTGGGCGAGACATCTCCTCTGGGAGAAGCTGCTGCGTGTAGAGTTTGTATGCGAGGCACAGCTTCGGGGAAGCGCAGCCGCTTCGGTGGGAGGCGGCGGAGATCCCGGAAGCAGGGAAGCTGGAGCGGGGGGGCTGGATTTGGACGATATACGCACAGAGAGTTTGCCGGCGAGATTGCAGGAGGCGCCGATGGAGCCGAGGGGACGGGGACGGCACAGGAGCGTCGAGGCGGAGGAGGCGATTCTGAAGGCTGCGCTGCGGCTGCTGGAGCACAAGCCGCTGCGGAAGGTGACGGCCGACGCGATTGCCGATGAGGCCGGGGTAAGTAAGGCGACCATCTATAAATGGTGGCCGAACAAGAGCATGGTGGCGCTGGATGCCTTCCTGGCGGGGATGACGGAACGAGTCCCGATGCCGGACACGGGGTCGGCGGAACAGGATTTCACACAGCAGCTGCATTCGGTGATGGCGTTCTACAGTTCGCCGCTGGGAAGGCTGTTTGGGCAGTTTATCGCCGAGGGACAGAGCGATCCTGAGTTTAGCGCGCTGTTTCGGGACCGCTTTCTGTATCCGAGGAGGGTGGCGGCACGGATCATGTGGCGCCGTGGCGTCGATCGGGGCGAGATATCCAGCGACGTGGATCCGGAGATGGTGCTGGACCTTATCTACGGTCCGATGATCTTCCGGCTGCTGGCGGGACACGGGGCCTTAACGAACGAAGAGTCCAGCGCTATGGTAAAGACTATATTCAGGGGTTTGCGGCCTTCGGCGAACGATCGTTCGGAAAAGGTTGGCGGTCGCGCCCGCTGAATGCTGCCAACAAAGTCCTGAGTCTTTCACTCTATTTCTAACGTCCAATACTAAACTACTTGTCTAGTATTTTCGCCAGGGAGTAGGGCTGGCACTGGGCGACTACGCGGCTGACCTTGCGTGTCAGCTCTCTGCAACACCTTTTCGATGGAGTTCCAATGTGGATTGTCCGGCTTGCATTAAGAAGACCCTACACGTTCGTTGTGTTGTCGTTGCTTCTGTTTATTATTGGGCCTCTCGTTGTGCTCCGGACTCCTGTTGACATCTTCCCAAACATCGATATTCCAGTCGTTTCCGTGGTGTGGAACTATGCGGGATTGTCTCCTGAACAGCTGAGCCAGCGCATTGTGCTTCCCTTTGAGAGAAGCCTGACGACCACGGTTAACGACATTGAGCACACGGAGTCGCAGACGCTGAACGGCGTCTCTGTGGTCAAGATCTTCTTCCGTCCATCGGTGAATATCTCACAGGCAGTGGCTCAGGTCTCGGCGATCGCACAGACGGCGTTGCGGCAGTACCCGCAGGGAACAACACCTCCGCTTGTGATTCAGTACAGCGCATCGAGCGTACCGGTGCTGCAGCTGGGCCTGTCGGGAAACGGACTGACGGAGCAGCAGCTGAATGACTTCGGACAGAACTTTATCCGCACCCAGCTGGCAACGGTGCAGGGTGCTTCCATTCCTTTCCCTTACGGCGGGAAGCAGCGCCAGGTTCAGGTCGATATCAGCACGCAGAAGCTGCAGGCGTTCGGGTTGTCGGCGGAGGATGTTGTCAATGCAATCAGTGCCCAGAACATCATTCTGCCTGCAGGCAATGTCAAGATCGGGCATGTCGATTATCCGGTAGAGACGAACAGTGCACCGACGTCAATTGCGGCTCTCAACGACCTTCCGATCAAGACGGTGAACGGCGCGACCATCTATATCCACGATGTCGGAAACGTGCGTGACGGGTTTCCCCCGCAGACGAATATCGTTCGTGTGGATGGGCAGCGAGCTTCGCTGCTGACGATCCAGAAGACGGGTAACTCTTCGACGCTCGACATTATTGCGAACGTGCGGGCGCAGCTTCCTCAGATTGCGGCGCAGCTACCGGCTGCACTTCGCATAGCACCGATTGCCGACCAGTCGGTCTTCGTACGGGGAGCAATCAGCGGTGTTGTTCGCGAGGCCATGATTGCGGCCTGCCTGACAGCGGCGATGATCCTGATCTTCCTGGGCAGCTGGCGATCGACGATCATCATTGCGGTCTCGATTCCGCTTTCGGTGATCTGCTCGCTGCTGATGCTGGCGGCGCTGGGTGAGACGATCAATATTATGACGCTGGGTGGACTGGCGCTCGCGGTGGGAATCCTGGTAGACGACGCGACGGTTGAGATTGAGAACATCAACCGCAATCTGGAAGAGGGCAAGGAGGTCGAGCAGGCGATTCTGGATGGCGCCGCGCAGATTGCGATTCCGGCGTTTGTCTCGACGCTTTCGATCTGTATCGTATTCGTCCCGATGTTCTTCCTCGGGGGCGTGGCCCGCTACCTGTTTGTGCCGCTGGCGGAAGCGGTTGTCTTCGCCATGCTGGCCTCGTATCTGCTGTCGAGAACGATCGTGCCGACGATGGCGAAGTATCTGCTTAAGCCCCACCGGCCTGACGCGGATGCGGGCAGGAGCCGGAATCCGTTCCTCCTCTTTCAGCGTGCGTTCGAGCACTATTTCGAGAAGCTGAGGAACTGGTACCACGGCCTGCTGCAGCTTTGCCTGGAGCGCCGTGGATTGTTTCTTCTGTCGATCGTCGCGTTCTGGGTGCTCTCGATTGCGATTCTTTATCCGTGGCTGGGGCAGGACTTCTTTCCATCGATCGATGGAGGACAGTTCAAGCTGCATGTGAGGGCGCATACGGGCACTCGAATTGAAGATACAGCCAGACTATGCGATCAGATTGAGAATGTGATCCGGGAGGAGGTTCCGGCTAACGAACTGGGTACGATCATCGACAATGTCGGTGTTCCGTATTCGGGTTTGAATCTTTCGTATTCGAATTCGGCTCCGGTCGGTACGGCAGACGCCGATATCCTCGTATCCCTCGCAGAGAAGCACCGGCCGACGGCGGAGTATACAACGAGGCTGCGGGAGAGGCTGACGGAGAAGTTCCCGGGCACCCAGTTCTATTATCTTCCGACCGACATGGTCAGCCAGATTCTCAACTTTGGCTTGCCTGCGCAGATCGATGTGCAGTTTATCGGGCTGCAGCTTGAGAAGAATCGCGATCTGGCTGAGAAGGTGATGCAGCAGATCAGCCACGTCACCGGAACGACCGACCTGCGGATTCAGCAGCCGTTCAACCTGCCGAAGTGGACGATCAACGTGGACCGGACGCGAGCCCAGCAGGTGGGATACAGCCAGCGCGATGTCGCGACCAATGTGCTGATTGCCCTGAGTGGAAGCTTCCAGACCTCGCCGACGTTCTACCTGAATCCGCAGAACGGTGTGAGCTACAACATCGCAGTGCAGACGCCCCAGTATGACGTGAAGAGCCTGCAGGATCTCCAGAACTTTCCGATCGCTTCGACGAATCCGGCGGAGCCGCAGATTCTGGGTAATCTAGCCTCAATCGACAGGGGCTCCGAACAGGGTACGGTGAGCCACTACAACGCGCGCCCACTTATCGATATCTACGGTTCTGTCGAAGGGACGGACCTGGCTTCGGTAGCCAAGCAGATCGACAAGATTGTAGCGGCGAACAAGAAGAACCTCCCGCGAGGGTCGCAGATCTTTATCCGTGGACAGATCGACACGATGCGGACGTCGTTCGTGGGGCTGGTTTCGGGATTGCTGTTCTCCATCGTCCTGGTCTACGCGCTGATTGTGGTGAACTTTCAGAGCTGGCTCGATCCCTTCATCATTATCGCGGCACTGCCGGGTGCACTGGCGGGTATCGTCTGGTTCCTGTTTCTGACGGGAACGCATATCAGCGTCCCGGCACTGACGGGATCGATTATGTGCGTCGGCGTGGCCACAGCCAATTCAATCCTGGTGGTGAGCTTCGCGAAAGAACAGATGGAAGCGGGGATGAACTCGACAGAGGCTGCACTGGAGGCAGGCTTTACGCGATTCCGCCCGGTCATCATGACGGCGCTGGCGATGATTATCGGCATGGTTCCGATGGCGCTTGGGCTGGGCGACGGTGGCGAGCAGAATGCTCCTCTGGGCCGGGCCGTTATTGGCGGATTGCTGCTGGCGACCTTCGGGACGCTGACCTTTGTGCCGACGTTCTTCGCATTTATGCATCGCAACGATGCGCCACTGACGAGAGACCAGGGCACTGACGGAAGTGAAGATTATCTATGAGGCTTGAGGCGGCGGGATTTGATGGTTTTCGGGATGAGAGCATAGAGGGAGAGAATCGATGAGCAGCGAAGACCAAAACAGGCGGGCTGGCCACGCTGAATCGCAGCGAGGGAAGGAGCCTGCCACGGATGCTGTGCGACAGGACGCGCACAAGCCTTCCGGCGGCTCTCTGATGGTAGTTGTCGTTGTCGTCCTGCTGGTTGCTGCCGCACTGGCAGTCTTCGGAATTGTTCGACGCAGGCACAGCAACGAAGACCTTACGAAGTACACGACGGCGAATGCCGCTCCTCCGGTTTCGCTGCAGGAGCCGAAGCTGCAGCAGAATGCTTCGGAGATAGTGCTGCCCGGTAACATGCAGGCGTTTACGCTGGCTCCCATCTACGCTCGAACCACAGGATACGTAAAGGTCTGGTACCACGACATCGGCTCGCGCGTGAAGAAAGGCGAGTTGCTGGCGGTGATTGAGACGCCTGAGCTGGATCAGCAGCTCGCGTCGGCGAAGGCGGATCTGGCGACGGCGTCGAGCAATGCGCATCTGGCGAATACGACGGCTGAACGATACAAGGATCTTGTGAGCAGCAGTGCTGTTTCGCAGCAGGATACCGACAATGCTGTGAGCCAGCTGCAGGCGAGAAATACAGAGGTCGCATCCGCTGCGGCAAATGTTCGCAGGCTGGAAGAGCTGGTATCGTTCGAGCGTATCGTGGCTCCTTTCGATGGCGTGATTACGGCTCGTAACATTGACATCGGTCAGCTGATCAGCGCGGATGGAAGCACGAATACGGCTGGTGCGGGGACGGTGCGAAGCAACCGGGAGATCTTCGATATCTCGGCGATCAATACGCTCCGGGTATTCGTTAATGTTCCCCAGATTTATGCTCCCGATGCCAAGAAGGGCGTCACCGCGACGCTTACGCTGCCGCAGTATCCGGGACGCGTGTTCAAGGGCAAGCTGGTTCGCACATCGGATTCGGTGGACCCGGCGACGAGGACTCTGCTGGCCGAGGTTGACGTGGAGAATCGGTCGGGAGAGTTGCTGCCAGGCAGCTATACGCAGGTGCATCTGAATGTGTCACGAGCGGCACCCGCGTTGATTGTTCCCGTGAGCGCGCTGATCCTGGAACCGGACGGGCTGCATATCGCCACGGTGGATGACAGCCATCACGCACACATTCTGCGGGTGACGCCGGGTCGCGATTTCGGAGCCACGGTGGAGATTTTGAGCGGACTGGCTGAGGGGCAGCCGGTGATTGCCAATCCTCCGGATTCTCTGACGGAGGGAGAAGAGGTCAGGGTTGTGCAGCCGGGGGATCATACGGGCGCGC
>NZ_JAEDXW010000031.1:0-49722 GCF_036877565.1 Edaphobacter sp. HDX4 | reverse complement strand
GCCGCTTCGCTCAGGATGACACTTTTTGCCTAAGGCTGGCGGTTGTTGCTTGGGTGCTTGGGGGATGGGCGGTGTGACAGGTCTGCGGACCTGGCACTGTTCGTGTGGAGAGCGTTTTTAGTGAAGGTGGAGAGAGATCTCCACCTTCTGGTGGAAGACGCATGTGTTGCCTCGCCTTAGAGTGGTTCGCTCAGGACAGATGAATAGAGTTTTCGTTTTGCGGCAAGAGGATCGCCGAGAGACCGCTCGTGACGAGGAAAGCATGATGAAAACACATGTACGCAGGAACGGCATGGCCACGATGCTGCTGGTGGCCGCAATTTTTGGAGGACAGAGACTGTCGGGGCAGGGATGCGTTGCAGCGCACTCGAATCAGCGCGCGATGGATGAGCTGGTGAGGGCGTGGGATGGAGGGACGAAGTATGGATGGTCGATTCACAACCTGACCGTGGATATCGGGTATCGGTTCTTCAACTCGAACAAGTACTTCATCGGGGATGAAGAGATCGCAAGGGCGAACGCGATTCGCAATCATCAGAACATCTTCGATGTCGGGGTGGAGTACCGGTTTACACCGCAGTGGAGCTTTATCGCGGACGTTCCGGTGTTCGACGGCACGCGCAACCAGCTGTATCCGCCGTCGGGGATCTTCCAGGTGAGCGGGGTTGGCGATATCACGCTGGGAGCGCAGCGCTGGATCTTCCGCCCACCGACGGAGTTTGGAGGCGATATTGCGGTGAGCGCCTCGGTGAAGATTCCGACGGGCATCAACAATGCGACGGGGTCGGCTCTTTATAAGGGGAAGACGGTCAAGGCGACCGCCGACCAGTCTATGCAGCCGGGCGATGGAGGATGGGGCCTGCTGCTTGCCACGCAAGGATATAAGTCCCTGTGGAAGAGCGCGGACCTGTATGGGCAGGCGCAGTACCTGTTCAACCCGCGGGATACGAACGGCGTCGTTACGTTCAGGAGTCAGCCGGGACAGGGTGTGATGTCGGTCACAGACCAGTACCTGTACCGGATGGGGATCTCACAGGGGCTGCCGAAGCTGAAGGGAGTCGCGTTGAGTCTTGGAGCGAGAGGAGAGGGTGTGCCGGTGCGCGATCTGATGGGTGGAAGCAACGGGTTCCGCAGACCGGGAAGTGTGATCTCGCTCGATCCAGGGCTGATGGTGAACGTGCGCCGCACGACGCTCTCGGTGAACGGGCCGTGGGCCCTGCGGAGAGACAGGCCTCCGAGTGTGCCGGAGATCAAGTACGGCACGACGAACGGCGATGCGTTCTTCGCGGATTACACGGTCCTTATTGGAGTTTCGCACCACTTCTGATTCTTGAAGACAAGTCAGCCGGATCGGGAGTCTGGCTTAGCGATCTGCCGTCCCCTGGGGAGCTAGACGGCAGATCGCTCTCTCTTTAAGCGCAAAAGCAGGGGTCGTTAACCGCCCGGATTCCCCGCCCTTTAACGCTTACGTAATGGTCATGTAGGATGCTTGGGCTTTATGACCAGACAATTTTTAGGTGGCGTAATTCTTTGCGTGAGCTCTGTCGCGGCGATGGAGGCACAGGGGCCAGTGGCGAATCCTTACATGCAGTTGATGGATAAGGCGTGGGCGCATGCGAAGGCGCACGGAGCGGGGAAGCCGGTGCTTTCTCCCGTGGATGCGACGGTCCTGAGTGGTGAGGTTCCGTTGAAGGAGCTGCAGGCGCAGGGCTTCAAGGTCGTTCCGTGGACGACGAACGATCCGGAGAAGATGCGGACCGAGATCCGGATGGGGGTGGACGGCCTGATTACGGACGGCCGGATCTGCTGCAGCAGGTGCTGGGTGAAGAGCGCGCGGCGGCGAAGTCGGACGAGGACCGCGAGCGGCTGGCGAAGTTCGATGTGACGGCGCATCGTGGAGGCCGGGGATTGAGGCCGGAGAATACGCTGCCGTCGTTCGAGAGCGGACTGGACCAGCTGGTGACGACGCTCGAGACAGATACGGGAGTGACGACGGATGGCGTTTCGCTGATCTGGCACGACCAGTTTTTGAGCCCGGAGAGCTGCAGGCGAGCGGACGGCAAGCCGTACACGATGGAGAATCGTGTGTTCACGAAGGACATCTCGAGCACGGAGGCCCAGAAGACGTTTATCTGCGACAAGGTCCACTTTGGACAGGAGCAGAAGAACGACCTTTCGCTTTCGCCCGTTGCGGTGGCGTTTGCAAAAAAAGAAGGGTTGATGAGCCCTTATGTTCCGACGTACGCGGGGCAGCTGTTCCAATTTGTGAACTTCTACGTGGAGTACTACCGGACGGGCGCAGGGAAGAACGATCCCCACGCGAAGGAGCGGGCGGAGAACGCAGCGCGGGTGCGCTTCAACATTGAGACGAAGATCATGCCTGAAGGGATTCCGGGCGATGACGGTCACAAGAATCACACGGTAGGGCCGCAGGCGTTTGTAGACGCGCTGTGCGGGGCGATCGAAAAAGCCGAGATGGTCGAGAGGGCAGAGGTGCAGAGCTTCGACTTTCGAACCCTGATTCTGATTGAAGAGCAACATCCGAAGATTCCGACGTACTACCTGACGGGGCCGACGAAAATGCTAACGAGCGCATGGGTCCCGGAGCAGTTGAGAGCGACGGCGGACGCACGCTGAACGAAGATCCGCCTCGCCATTTTTTCCTTTCAAGGAGCGCCCATGAAACGTTCTATTCACGATTCTGTCATCGTGCATATACAAAGCCCGTCTAGGGTTAGCGGTATGCGCAAAATCTTAAGTTTACTGACAACGGCACTGGTGTGCCTTGTATTGCTGCAGGGCAGAGCCCTTGCTCAGTACGAAAACGGCAGCATTGTAGGAACGGTCCACGATGGCTCCGGCGCGGTGGTTCCGGAAGCAACGGTAAAGGTCACAAATATTGCGACGGGTGTTGTCAGTACGCGGCAGACGAACGAGAGCGGAGACTATGAGGTTCCGGCGCTGCGTGTGGGGCAGTACAACGTCGAGGTAAGCAAGGCGGGATTCGCTCCGACGCGTGCGACGGATATTACGGTCTCGGTTGCAGCGCGCCAGAGAATCGACCTGACGCTGCAGATCGGGGAGACGAGCACGACGGTAGAGGTTTCGGGTGTTTCGCTGCAGGTGGAGACGGACACCAGCCAGCGCGGACAGATTGTGACGCAGTACCAGACGGCGGCGCTTCCGCTGGTGAGCCGTAACTACTCGGACCTGATTGGGCTGACGACGGGTGTGCGGCAGACGACCGGTTCGATGTCGACCGCATCGAACACGGGCCTGCTGCGCGAGGGTTCGTTCAACGTGAACGGCCAGCGCTCGATCTTCAATAACTTCCTGCTGGACGGCATGGACAACAATGCGTACGGCGAGTCGAACCAGGGATTCTCGAACCAGATTATCCAGCCGGCACCGGATTCGATTGCGCAGTTCCAGGTGGTGACGAACAACGAGACCGCGGAGTATGGGCGTGCCTCAGGCGCGGTGGTAAACGTGGCGTTCGCGCAGGGCGGCAACCAGTTCCACGGGCGCGTATATGAGTTCCTCCGCAACACGGATCTGAATGCAACGGGTTTCTTCCGTCCACCGGGAGGGCAGAAGCCGGCGTATAACCGCAACCAGTTCGGCGGCAACTTCAACGGGCCGATCGTGAAGGACCACCTGTTCTTCTTCCTGGACTACGAGGGGTTCCGGCAGTCGCGTAAGCAGATCTCTTCGGCGACGCTGCCGACTCCGAACCAGCTTGCGGGCAAGTTCAGCAAGACGGTGTATGACCCGTATGACGGGACACCGTATGCTGCAGGCACGTCGATTCTGAACTCGACGCATATCTCGCCGTCGGCTTTGAAGATTGCGTCCCTGATTGCGCAGCAGGGGCCGACCTCGGCGACGCAGAACAACTTTACGACGTTGCAGCGGTCGAACAACTTCTCGGATAAGGGCGACCTTCGGCTGGATTGGGCGCTGAACCAGAAGAACTCGTTTTTTCTGCGCGTCTCGGACCTGAAGCAGAACGCGACGGACTTCCCGGTCTTCGGGCTTCCGCTGGATGGAAATTCAAACGGCAAGCAGAGAATTCTGGACCAGCAGATTGCGCTGGGCTATACGCGTGTGATCGGTTCGAACCAGCTGCTGGATGCGCGCCTGGGACTGTCGCGCACGAAGGCGGGTAAGTTCTCGCTTTCGATCGGCCAGGATGCCGGTCTGGTCTTCCCCGGTCTGCCGACCGATCCTACGGTGGCGGGCGGCATCCCGGGCATCGGCATTACAGGATTTTCGGCGCTGGGACGCCAGACGACGAATCCTCAGTTCCAGAATCCTGCGATCCTCGATCCGAAGGTCAACTACTCGTGGGTGATCAAGAACCATTCGATCAAGGCAGGCTACGAGTACCAGCAGATCTGGATGGCAGTGCAGGATACGAATCCGCTGTACGGCGGCTTCACCTTCGCGGGTGGTTACAGCCGCAAGTACGCGAATGGCACGACGGCGGAGACCTCGACGAGCGACAACACGTTCGCCGACTTTCTGTGGGGAGCTTCGAGTGCTTACTCGCTGTCCTCTTACTTCGTGGCACACCTGCGGAATCGTTCGAACTTCGGATATATACAGGATGACTGGAAGGTCTCTCCCAAGCTGACGTTGAACATGGGATTGCGTTACGAGTACACGACGCCTTATTGGGAGCAGAAGAATCAGCAGTCGAACTTCGATCCGTCGCTGGCGGCATCGAATCCGCTAGGTGCGATGGTTCCGGTAACTGCGACTGGAAACAAGTATGGCTATGAGCCAGATCGCAACGACTTTGCGCCACGCTTCGGTTTCGCCTATGCTCCGGATGACAAGACCGCGATCCGCGGTGGCTACGGTATCAGCTACTCGCACTATGACCGGGCGGGTTCCGGCAATATCCTCGCGATCAATCCGCCGGAGGCGTTATTCGTGACGGTGACCCAGAAGCCTGCACTGGCAGGCGGCACGGGAACCTACACGACCATCGACCAGGGCTTCCCGAAGAGCACGCTGACCTTCGACCCGAAGACAGACAACGTGGCTTATATTGACTCGAATCGGTATCGCGACAGCTACGTGCACAACTACTACCTGGATGTGCAGCGCACGGTGGCGAAGAACATTCTGTTCGACGTGGCCTATGTGGGGAACCACGGGTTGAAGCTGCTGCAGTTTGCCAACTACAACCAGGCCGATCCGAACGTGATTGTGAATAAGACCTTCGCGCGTCCTATCCCGACGTACGGAGACATCACGATTGCTCTGCACGAGGCCTACTCGAACTACAACTCGCTACAGGTGCGTTATGAGCAGCGCATGGTGGCTGGTCTGACGCTGCTGAACTCGTTTACGTGGTCGCACGCGATGGACAATGCGGGTGCGTCGCTTGAGGCAAATACGCCGTCGATGCAGGATTACCGCAATCCAGCGGCGGACTACAGCCAGTCGGAGTACAACCAGCCGGTGATCAATACAACGTCGCTGGTGTATGAGCTTCCCTTTGGCCGCGGACGACACTATATGGATACGGGTGGCATCCTGAACCAGGTTCTGGGACAGTGGCAGGTCTCGGCAGTGAACCAGGCGACGTCTGGCTTCCCGTACCAGATCAACTACACGCCTCCGACCGCGAATCAGGTATCGGGCATCTCGGCGAGCTACCGTGGGTCGAACCTGTATCGTCCGAATCGGGTTGGGGGTGTGAAGCTGAACACGCTGGATAAGTCGAAGGCGACTGCGAACGCGCTGCAGTACATCAATGTTGCCGCGGTCTCGATTCCGACGAGCCCGAACAGCACGGTCAACGGTGTACCGGTCAGCCCGTTCGGAAACATGTCGCGGAATCCGGGTCGCAGCCCGATGTTCAACTCGCTGAATATCGCCTTCAATAAACGCTTCGACACTCCGATGGAGCGTTTGAAGGTGGAGTTCCGCGGTGAGCTGTATAACGCCTTCAACCACACGAACTTTACGACGCCGGGCGGCGGTATCTCGGTGTCTTCGTCGGGTGCGCTGACGGGTGGAACGATTACGAATACGTTCGATCCGCGCATCATCCAGTTCGGCGCGAAGGTGCTGTTCTAGAGAAATCATGCTGCTGGAATGCCGGTCGCCTGCGATAGGGCGACCGGCATTTTCTTTTGAGGCGCATGGTTGGTGTAGCTTGAATCCCAAGCCTCAGGAAGAACGGGCGGAGGGGGCAGTGCTTTGATCACAAGCGCAAGGCGTCCATGCGATGAGGGCATTATCCTCTCCGGTGGCTGCCGGGATACGACGCAGCGGAATGGGAGCTGGGTGCTGGCCGCGACCGTGCTGGGATCAAGCATGGAGTTTATCGACGGCACGGTCGTCAACGTAGCTCTTCCTGCGCTGCAGCACGGATTGCGAGCGACGGGATCGCAGGTGCAGTGGGTGGTCGAGGCCTATGCATTGTTTCTTGCGGCGCTGCTGCTCGTGGGTGGAGCTCTGGGCGACCGGCTGGGGTTGCGACGAGTGTTCCTCGCCGGCGTAGTCCTGTTTGCTGCGGCATCGATCTGGTGCGGATTTGCGCCGAGCATCGGTTCATTGATTGCAGGGCGCGCGTTGCAGGGAATCGGCGGAGCGATGCTGGTACCGAACAGTCTTGCCCTGATCAGTGCTTACTTTCCTGTTGAGGAGCGTGGCCGAGCTATCGGGACCTGGTCGGGATTCGCGGCGATGATGACGGCGATGGGGCCGGTCGCAGGAGGCCTGCTGGTGGAACATGGGTCGTGGCGGTGGGTCTTTTTCATCAATGGCCCACTGGCGATGATCGCGGTATGGATTCTGCTCCGCCACGTACCAGAGATCAACGACAGCAGACGTGAAGAGACAGGCGGAATGGACTGGAGGGGAGCGCTGCTTTTGACGAGCGGCCTGGCCGGCGTGACCTTTGCACTGATTGAAGGACCGTCCTTTGGACGCGTGGTGTGGCTGGCCGGTGTTGCGGGCCTGCTGCTGCTGGGCATCGCGTTTTTTGTAGAGGAGCGTACATCGAGTCCGCTGGTTCCTATGACATTGTTCCGCAGCCGTGAGTTCGCGGGGGCCAACCTGTTGACCTTTTGTTTGTATGCGGCGCTTGGCGGCGCCCTGTTTTACCTGCCTCTGAACCTGATCCAGATACAGGGGTACAGTCCGGCGCATGCGGGGGCGGCGCTGCTCCCGATGGTGTTGTTGATGTTTCTTTTGTCGCGGTGGTCAGGTGGGCTGATCGCACGCTATGGAGCGCGCGGGCCGCTTGTGATCGGCCCGCTGATGGCAGCGGCGGGCTACATGTTGCTGGCGCGTCCAGGTGTAGGAGGGAGCTACTGGACAACTTACTTTCCGGCGGTGCTGGTCCTTGGGCTGGGAATGGCGGTAAGCGTTGCGCCATTGACGACCGTCGTTATGAGCTCCGTCGAGGAGTCACGCGTGGGTGCGGCTTCCGGGGTGAACAACGCAGTTTCGCAGGTGGCATCTCTGCTGGCGCTCGCGGTTCTGGCGCCGCTTTTCTTCCATACTTTCGCAGGGTCCCTGATTCATCGACTGGCGAAAGCTCCCATCTCAGAAAAGACGCTGCGAGCGACGATCGACCAGCGAAACAAGCTGGGAGCGATAGAGACGGGAGATCCCTATGCGCGGCATGCTGTGGATGAGGCCTTTGTCAGGGCCTTCAGAGTCGTAGCTTTGCTGGCCTCCGGCCTGGCGGTAGCAGCTTCTGCGAGCGCGGCAATGACGATGAAGGCGCGATCCTCAACCTCATAACTAGTGGGTCTCGCGGTTGCTGATGGAGACACGGAAAGGCGGCTTTGTGGCCTCTGCGGGAGCCTGCGTGTAGGTCTCGGACGTACGGGCGGGATCGTAGCCGCGCCAGAGCCAGGTCATCTCCTCAGGGAACTCCGCTGCGCCTTCGCCGGGGCTGTGCGGACCGACGCCGAAGCTGAAGTGTGAGTCGTAGCCTTTGAGCTTGAGGGCGTTGGCCATGCGGATGTTGGCGAGAGGCCAGCTACCGTAGCGGGGGTTCTCCTGATCATTGGCTCCGTCCTGGAGCCAGACGCGGATATTGCGGTGCGGCTCGCGAAGAATCTTCTCAGGGTAGTCCTGTCCGCCGTCGGCCACGCTGGGGTCTTCGTGCCACTGGATGGCGGTGAAGCTGCCGATCCAGGAGATGACGCGGCTGAACTCGTCGGGCATCTGCCAGGCGGCGTTGAACGAGGTGATGCCGCCGGAAGACATTCCGGTGATGGCGTGGCTGTAGGCGTCTTTGCGGAGGTTGTACTTCTTGGCGACTTCAGGAATCAGCTCGTCGCGCAGGAAGCGGGCGTAACGATCGGAGACTGTGTCGTACTCGGTCGAACGCATGGAGTCTTTGAGGGTGCGGGACCACTTCTTCGAGTAGGCATCGACAAACTTGTAGGTGGGGGAGCCGGGTGCGCCGGAGATGTCGCCGGGATCGGTGAAGATGGCGATCATGACGGGGATCTTGTGTTGCGCGATGAGGTTGTCGAGGACGTTGAGGGCCGGGTGGCTGCCCTTGCGGTCGATGTATCCTCCGCCGTCGTTGAAGACCATGACCGCCGCAGGCGTTTTGGGATCGTACTGGGCGGGCACGTAGATCCAGTAGTTGCTGGTCATGCCGTCGTAGATGTGGCTGGTGAGGGTGAGTCTTTCAGACAGCTTGCCCTCGGGTACTCCGGGCTGTTGGAGGGAGCCGCCGGTCAGGGGAGGTGCGGCGGGCGCTGGGCCGGAGTAGTTCTGCGCGGAGGCGGGTAGCACGGCGAGCGAGAGGGCGAGCAGCAGGGCGGTCTTCATGGCGCAACCACTATAACGTGGCGCAAGCCTTCTACAATTCAAGAGATGGCTTTGAAGTTCGAGATCAGCAATACCGCCGAGAGCGGTGGCCGCAGGGGCGTGCTTACGCTTCCGCATGGAGCGGTGCAGACGCCGGTTTTTATGCCGGTGGGGACGGCGGCGAGCGTCAAGACGGTCGAGCAGGGTGTGCTGGAGCGGATCGGTCCGCCTCAAAGCGATGGACAGCCCCGGGGAGCCGAGATCATCCTCGCCAATACGTATCACCTCTACCTGAGGCCGGGGCATGAGTTGATAGCGCGAATGGGCGGTGTGCATCGATTTATGAGCTGGCAGAGGCCGATGCTGACGGATTCGGGCGGGTTCCAGGTGTTCAGCTTGAGCAGTCTGCGCAAGGTGACTCCAGATGGCGTTGAGTTTCGATCGCATCTGGATGGGTCGAAGCATTTCTTCTCGCCGGAGCACTCGATGGATGTGCAGATCGCGCTGGGCGCGGATATTGCGATGGTCTTCGACGAGTGCGTGGAGACCCCGGCAAGCTGGGAGCGTACCAAGGAGTCGATGAGCCTGACGCACGCCTGGGCGCAACGCTCGAAGGACCACTTCGAAGCGAACAGGCACAAGGTTCCGTGGCATGAGGAGTTTGGAGGTGCGACCCAGAACCTGTTCGGCATTGTGCAGGGCGGCATGTACGTCGATCTGCGCAAGGAGTCGGCGGAGCACCTGGTCGAGATGGATCTTCCCGGTTATGCGATTGGGGGTCTGGCTGTAGGCGAGCCGCGAGAGGTGACGCGCGAGATGATTGCGCGAACGCTGGAATGGCTGCCGCAGGACAAGCCCCGTTACGTAATGGGGGTGGGGTATCCGGACGAGATTGAAGAGTACGCGAAGATGGGCGTGGACATGATGGATTGCGTTCTGCCGACGCGTGCGGGGCGGCACGGCCTGCTGTTTACGCGTGCGGAAGATGGCAGCGTTGTTCGCATGAACATCAAGCGCAAGGAGTACGCCGAGGACCAGGGGCCGATTGACGCGGCGTGCGGATGCATGGTGTGCGCACGGTATACGCGGGCGTATCTGCGGCATCTGTTTGTCGCGGGAGAGCCCCTGGGGCTGACCTTAAACTCGATCCATAATCTTCACTTCTATCTGGCGACGATGGACAGGGTTCGGGCAGAGCTGGCGAAGTAGTTCGTTTCTAGCAGTTCTTCCTACCGAAAAGAGAAGTGGCCGGATCGAAATGATCCGGCCATTTCTTTTCGAAGAAAGAGATGGTCCATGCTGGTCATGGAAATACACCAGCAGACTTGAAGAACTGATAGTCTTCCCACTGCCTTGTGTCCTTCAGCCAATCCTCAGTCTGGGAAGGCGTATCGTGCCGAGCGAAGGGTTGACTCGAATCAGCGATGGCGTAGGTGGTGGCAGCGGTTGTAGCTACGCCCTGATTCAGATCGGCCTGATCGACGGAGTCGAACGAGTCAGACGCCTTGTGGTGCAGCTTGAAGTATTTATCGACGTCGTTCCACAGGACGAGAGTGGGGACGCCGAGGAGGTCGAAGGAGATGTGGTCCGTCTGAAAGAGGAACTCGACGGAGGGTGTGGTGTCGTTGGAGCCGAGGCCAGCGAGGAGCGGCTCCACATCTTTCAATGCATCTTTCTCGTCGTCCCGGCCCATGAGGTACCAGCCCTTTGCCCGTTGTGCTCCGGTGTCGGAGATCAGGACGCAGTCGATGGAGGCCATATCGGCACGGTGCTCGCGGACGTAAGCGGTGGAACCGAGGATTCCTTGTTCTTCTCCGCCGAATAGAACGAATCTGATGGTGCGCCGGGGCGGGTGGCCGCTGATCTTGATGGCACGCGCGACGTCGATTGCCGTGGCGACGCCGGTGCCGTTGTCCTGGGCTCCGGTCGCGGGGTGCCAGGAGTCGAGATGGGCGCCCACTATGACGACTTCGTTTGGGAGATCCCGTCCGGGGATTTCAGCGATGACGTTGTCGACTTTGACGTTCTTGCGGATTCGATTCTTGAAGGAGAATTCGACCGTTACCGGCCCGTGGTCGAGCATGCGGCGGATGAGCGAGGTATCTTCGCGACCTACCTGGGCGATAGGGAAGTGTGAGATGCTTCCGTCGAAGGTGAGAGCGGTCGCCGACTCTGTTCCGTTAGGGCCTCCCACCAGAAGGAGCGCCTTAGGCCCGATCTTGGCGAGGTGGTCCAAGGCCTGCAGGATCTGGCTGAAGGCAGACTGATCGCCGAGGCTCTTGTCATCCATCAGGACAATGCTTCCGGCTAGCTTGTCCTTCTGAGCTTCGATGCCATCGCTGGTCAGGTGCTGAAGATAGACGACGTTGCCCTTGACGCCTCCAGAAGGAGTCGAGGGGCTCCAGCCCAGGGAGTAGATGTGCAACTCCTGGAGGCGTGGAGAGGTGATGCGACCTACGGCTGGGGTCTCAGGCTCCCAGGTCGAGGGGATGGTGAAGCCCTCAGTGTGAACATTGGCGAGGCCAAGCTCGCGGAACTTCTCTTCGGCCCAGGAGACGGCGTGTACGTAGTTTTCCGATCCGGTGAGGCGAGGGCCGACGGTATCTGCAAGCTGACGGTCGTACTCGTACGCCTGCCCGTTGACCATGATGTCCCCAACGATTCCGGCGACGGCAGAACGTGTCTGCGGGGCGACCGGCATCTGTGCAAAGGCAGGTGCGGCGAGCACTGGGACGAGGAGAGGGAGGAGAAGTCGGCGCATTTTCTGAACCTACCATACCAATGACGCGTTCGTAGATCACGAGAAACCAGGCCTTGGGCAGTGAGACCGGAGCTAGTCGAGCATGCGTTTTGACAGCTCGTCGAGTACGCCTTCCGGTCTCTCCTCGCACAGGCCGGTATGGACTGGCGAGACCTGGATGATGGTGCTCCGAGGAGAGACCAGCCAGTGGAAGCGTTCTCGCAACGAGAGCCGCGCGATGGGGCCTGCGGCGATATCTCCGGCAGCGACCCGGGGAATTGCCTCAAGATGGCGGCGGACGAGATCAAGCTGAATCTGCGGCCAGAGCGCCTTGAGACGAACCTCATCGATCTTGACGCGTGCCCCGAGAAACTTGTGCTCGAGGCAGAAGACGATAACGCCAGCGTTGATAAATTCGCCACGTTCGACGCGAGGAACAACGCGAACGATGGCGTAATCAAAAGAGCTCGGCACGGGCACGTTCGGCCTCCTCTCGAAACTTTTCCGCCACTTTGAGTCGTCGCGCAAAGAAGTCGGCATAGACCTTTCGCTTTTGCGCGGCGCTGATGCCCTCGTGATCGCGCATGAGCCATTTGTCAGGTACTGCTTCAAGGATGGCGGCGATCTTCTCCGGCATCATCAGCAAACGTGCGCGTTCTTCTGCCTGCCTGAGTGCCGTGGCCCAGGGCAGGAGGATATGGTGCTTCGACTCGCGGAAGGGGGATTCGGCGCGCTCGAGCATTGTCTCCCAGTCGTGATGGACATAGAGCGCGGCCCCGTGATCGATGAAGTACAGTTCACGATGCCAGCAGAGGAGGTTGGCATTGCGCGGTGTGCGGTCGACATTCATCACAAAGGCGTCGAACCAGACTGCCATCGAAGCGATCTCGGGATCGGCCGTGTCGTTCGCCGCGGGATCGAACATGGTGGAACCGGGAAGATAATCGAGTGCAAGGTTGAGACCGATGCTGGCTTTGAGCAGCTCGCGGATCTCCTGGTCAGGCTCGTTGCGTCCGAGAGCGGCATCGACTTCAATGAAGACAAGCTCAGGGACATTCAGGCCAAGCTCCCGCCCGATCTCTCCTGCGATGAGCTCCGCCACAAGCGCAAGAGGACCTTGTCCAGCTCCGCGAAACTTCAGGACATACAGACCGAGATCATCGGCGGCGACGATGGCCGGCAGGCTGCCTCCCTCTCGAAGAGCCGTGACATACTGTGTCGCCCGCACTGTTCTCAGCTGCATGTCACTAAGAATAGCTGCAACCGAGGGGATAGCTGCAACCGAGAAGATGCCGCAAGTGAGAGTATCGGCGACGAGCTGGGCGATCACTCACCTTTCGCCGGATGATTGCGGCTAGCTGTAACGAACTCTTCGTTGATCCAAAGCTTTAAGGCATTCAGGTTCTGCGGGCGGCCGAGGAAGTCCCTCACCAGCTCTGCCGCTGGCTTGGCTGCCCCTGGCTCGAGGATGGTACGGCGGTAGCGCAGCGCGGTTGGGCCCTGCAACAGGTGAGCTCGATCGAACTGGGAGAAGAAATCAACCGCGATCACCTTATCCAGAACGTAGGTGTAGTAGTTCGATGAGTAGCCGGTCAGATGCGTGAAGCTTGTGTACATTCGGTCTCCGTCGACGAAGGTGAAGTGTGAGAAGCGTTGCGCATCCTGTCGGAGAAGAGCGTCGAAGTTGATCTGCTCCGGTGCCCGGTCGTGCACTTGGAGAGAGTAGGTTGAGTAAAAGAGCTGAGCCTGCGTCCAACGTCCGCGGCCATAGGCGTCCGCGGCGTTCATTCTTGCGATGAGGGCTGCGGGGATGGTCTCGCCGGTCTTGTAGTGTTTTGCGAACGAGGAGAGGATCCCTGGATCACGAAACATCTCTTCCAGCATCTGCGAGGGTGCTTCGACGAAGTCGCCCTCGACGTTGAATGCGCCGGCGTTCGACCACTCTCCCTGGCCACCGAGGATGTGGTGCATCAGGTGACCGAACTCGTGAAAGAAGGTAACGACCTCGCTGTATTCCATCAGGCCGGGATCGCCGGGGACTCCACCGGAGAAGTTACAGATGAGAGCGCCTTCGGGGAGCTGCCTTCCCCGGATTCCAGGGACGATCGGAGCGGAGGAGAACCACTTGTCCTTGCCATCGCGGGGATGCATGTCGAGGTAGATTCTGCCGAGCTTTCTCTGGTCACTGCCGACATCGTTGTACACGTCGAAGACGGAGACGGATGGATCCCATGTCTTTGCATCCGGGATTGGCCGAAACTGGACGTGGAACAGGCTGGCGGCCGTCTTCAGAATTCCCGCCTGAACCTCGTCGTAGGGGAAGTAGGGACGAACGCTCTGTGCATCGAAGTTATACTTCGCGCGGCGGTACTGCTCAGACCAATAGCTGGCGTCGGAGGCCGGGATGCCGGTGAGCCCAGGTTTCTGCTGTTTTGCATAGGCAAGCAGCAGGTTGAATTCTTTATCTGCCGCTCCCCTTGAGGCCTCGTCAACCTCGCTGAGAAACGTCTTCAGGTTCGCGGCAGAACCCATCATCTGGTCTGCCATTGCGAGATCCGCGAAGGTCTTGTAGCCCAGTGTCGTTGCAAGCTCCTGCCGAGCCTCAAGTACGTCTTTGAGGACTGCGACATTCTTTGGATAGGCTCGCTGGTTGTAAGCGAGATACATCCTGAGGCGGAGACCGGTGTCGGCGGCGAAGTTCATGACCGGAGTGCTGTCGGGCGAGTCGGTGGTGAGGGTGTAGGTGCCGTCGGCGGCCGGTTTATGACGCGCGATATAGTCTTCCGGCAGTCCCTTCAACTCGGCAGGAGAGGCGGTTACTGTGAGCTTGCCATCGGCGACGTTGCGACCGAACGTGAGGGTAGCGTCGGTAATTCTGTCCTGAAGTTTGCGAATCTTCGCGCGGGTGGCGTCGTCCTTATCGACGCCTGCAAGGCGGTACTCGAGCAGTGCTCGCTCGAGATAGTGCTTTGTCGCAGGAGCGGTGGACGGCAGGGGAACCGCGGCGAGCGCGCGATAGACCTCCTGATTGAGATTGAGATCGGTCGTCGCGGAGGAGATCCTCGAGACGAGTTCCTGCCCCTTGTCGCGAAGGGAAGCGGAGTCGCCAACCGAGTACATTAGATAGGCTTCATTCCCTGCCAGCGAAAGCTCGTTGAGGGCGTCATCGTAGGGGCGGACGGTGTTGTCGATGGTGCGCTCGCCCTTGACCGCAATCAGCTTCTGAATGTCAGCTTTCTCGGCAGCCAGTCTCTCCTGGACCCACGTTTCGAGCAGAGCCGGCTTCGCTCCTGTTGTCCAGGCGTGCAAGGGATCTTCGGCGGCATTCGCTGTGAAAGATCCCAGCGCAAGCACTGCACAAATGGAGTACTGCATCCACCCAAACCGAACAAGCGTCATAAAGCCTCCTGAAGAAGGGGACAAAGAAAAGGCAAGAAGGATAAAGTTGTACCGGCGCGTAGTTCTAACGCAAGCGTACAGCCTTCACGATAAAGGATTTTACTCATGGCCTCATCTGCAGATCTTGCCCGCGTCATTCACCAGGAGGCGGAGCTTCGGCTTCCCAAGTTCGATTACGAGGACGCGTGGCGTCTGGGAACACTCATCAGGGACCTTGCAATTGCTCGCAAGCACTCTCTCGTCATTGATATCCGCCGTTTCGGCCAGCCCATCCAGCCGCTCTTTTATGCGGCACTGGCGGGTACAACGCCGGATAATTCCCGCTGGGTGCAGCGAAAAGCCAATGTCGTTGCGCGGTTCCATCGCAGCAGTTATCAGCTGGGACTGTACCTGGCGCAGAGCAACATCTCCTTCCGCGAGAAGTACTCTCTCGATGAGGCGGACTATGCGACTCACGGCGGCAGCTTTCCCCTGCATGTGGCGAATGCGGGAGTGATTGGAGCAGTCACCGTCTCAGGTCTTCCGCAGCGCGAAGATCACAACCTGGTTGTCGAAGGGCTGGTGCGCTTCCTCGGCCGCGATCCGGACGAGCTGCGGCTTCCGTAGTTCGGAGATGGCCTGGGAATATTAACGGCCGATTTAAAGAAGTTGATAAAGGATAAATCTGCTGGCTCATTTAGCTGCGGAGAGCGGCTTGCTTATCTTCTCGAGTGACTGTCCTTCGGCAGCGACGCCAATCTTCGTCTCTGTGATTGAGGCAACGATCATGAAGAGTGCGGCAGCGAGATATCCGTACAGGAGATTCCTGCGCGAGCCTGACTGTATCAACGATCCGAAGAGTGCAGGCGCGCCTACTCCACCGATAAGGGTGCCGATTGCATAGAAGATGCTGATGGCCATAGCCCTCACCTCGAGGGGGAAGACCTCGCTGACTGTCAGGTAAGCTGCGCTTGCCGCTGACGAGGCGACGAAGAAGATTGCCGTCCAGCATACCGTCTGGGTGACGGATGTAAGGATCCCAGCAGCGAACATAGCTCCTGTAATAACAAGCAGAATCCCGCTGAGCGCGTAAGTCAGAGCGATCATCTTCTTTCGTCCCACCGTGTCGAAGAGATGGCCAATCAGGATTGGACCGAGCACATTGCCGAGGGCGAAGGGAAAGATGTAATAGCCTGCCTTGACCGGGGGAATGTTGTAGAAGCGTTCCAGCACAAGAGCGTAGGTGAAGAAGATGGCGTTGTAGAAGAATGCCTGGGCTGCCATCAAAACGAGGCCGAGGAGCGAGCGACTGCGATTCTCGCCCATCATCGCGCCCCATATCTCCCCGAGAGGCGTATGCGTGCGGGTATGGATCTCGACTGCATCCTCCCCCGGGTTGGGAAGTTTTTTTCGAGTCTCTTTGGCGACAATCTGCTCTACGTCACCTACGATCTTTTCGCCCTCATCGTTTCTGCCGTGGATGACGAGCCAGCGTGGGCTTTCGGGAACGAAGTGCCGCAAGAATAGGATGATGGTGCCGAGAACTACGCCGATACCGAAGGCGAACCGCCAGGCCAGGTTAGGTGGGACGAGGTGGCCGTTCAGCAGTATGACCGTCATGCCCGCGCCCAGAGCAGCTCCAAGCCAGTAAGTGGAGTTGATGATGAGGTCAACGCGCCCACGAAGCCGTGCCGGAATCAGCTCGTCGATGGCTGAGTTGATCGCAGCGTATTCTCCCCCAATCCCCAATCCTGTGATGAAGCGAAAGATGGAGTAGCTGGCGAAGTTCCATGAGAGCGCAGTTGCGCCGGTGGCAAGCAGATAGACAAGCAGCGTGAGAGTGAAGAGCTTCTTGCGACCCAGACGATCAGTCGCCCAGCCGAAGAAGAGAGCGCCGACGACTGCCCCTACCAGATAAAAGGTCGCGGACTGACCCACCTGGGAGTCGTTCATATGCAGTGCTTGTTTGAGAACTCCTCCGATGGTTCCCGCGAGAGTGACCTCAAGGCCGTCGAGCACCCAGGTGATTCCTAGCCCGGTGACGATGAGCCAATGCCATCGCGACCAAGGTAGTCGATCGAGCCGCGCCGGGATACATGTCTGGATAACCTGCCCACCCATGGCATGGTGAGATGCGTCTGAAGGGATCAGGTTGCGTCGTATATCTCAACAGAAACCGCAGTGCCCGGGTGATCTGAAGCGATCTTGGGAAAGGCACGATTTTCTTAGGGAATCTTTCGCTCAACAGGTCTACCTGCAGCGTGTGGGGGCATCTTACGTGGTGGACCCAGATTGAAGCGAACGAGTCGCCGTCTCGGTCCAGATGCTATTCCGCACGACAACAGCAAAAGCAGGAATGGCGTCCTCCATAGGTTAGCCGCGACCTTTCCCGGAAGGGTTGCGGCTCTTTGCAGGGCTACGCGTTGGACCCTGCGTGCTCGACCTTCCACTTCTTCGCCTCTGCGGACTGCAGCCACTGTCCCGCGATCTGGCGAGTGGGAACGTTCAACCGATTCCATAGATTGATTACGGCGATGTTCAGGGTCAGGCTGGCCATGGCTTTCGGGCCGTAGTGCTGAGCCGCCTCGAACCACACTTCGTCAGGAACAGGGTCCGGCCGGTCGGCCAGCCGGGTTGCTGCCTCCGCCAATGCAAGTGCCGCTCGCTCCGCTGGAGTGAAATAAGGAGCATCCCTCCACGCACCAACAGCGATAAGGCGCTCGTCTGTCTCGCCAATCTGCCGTAGAGTGCGGGCGTGCATATCCACACAGACACTGCAGCCGTTTATCTGGCTTACACGCAGATAGACGAGGTTCAGGGTCTGTGCGGGTACCCCATGGTCCTGTTTGGCCGCAGCGCCAAGTGCCAGCAGAGCCTGCATGGCTTCAGGCAGAAGGTTAGCGGGATTTGCAATTCTCGGTTCCATAGTTCGGTCCTCCTTGAGAAGCAGGTTGTTGACAGAGGCATTGCTCGTCGTCGACGGGATCTCACGCCTGGTTGTCACACTCGGCGGAATCTGTTCGTCATCACCATGACGGAGCTGATCGCACGAATGTGACAGTGGGGAGAAGGAGACGGAAAGATGAGGAAGAATGTATATCGGATGACGACAGGCATAGTGGCATTGGCGCTATTAGCAGGCGGAATCGCTGATGCGATTCACATACGTCCTGTTGCCGAGGCAATCAAGCGGATCGGATACCCCGTCTATCTGCTGACTATTCTGGGGTGCTGGAAGATCCTCGGTGCGACAGCGCTGGTATGGCCTGGTCTGCCAAGGCTCAAGGAGTGGGCGTATGCAGGGGTATTCTTCCTGATGACAGCGGCCGCAATCTCCCACGCAGTATGCGGTGAGAAGGTGTACGTTATCGCTCCCGTTTCTCTGGCCGCCCTTGGGCTCATCTCCTGGTGGCTGCGTCCGCCCGTCATTCTTC
This sequence comes from Edaphobacter sp. HDX4, assembly GCF_036877565.1. Classification (NCBI taxonomy): domain Bacteria; kingdom Pseudomonadati; phylum Acidobacteriota; class Terriglobia; order Terriglobales; family Acidobacteriaceae; genus Edaphobacter; species Edaphobacter sp. HDX4. Next base: position 31,374 of record NZ_JAEDXW010000031.1, on the reverse strand, counting down.
AGACGAGCGTTTAGCTGGAGCTTACGAGCAGCCAGGGGTTCTGGTTGATATTCGACTTCCGGCGGTTATGACTCAGCTATTCCCACGAAGGAGCAGAACAGGTGCAGGGACAGGATTGGCTGGCTGAACGATTTGAGCAGAACAGAGGTCATCTGCGGGGAGTGGCGTTTCGCATGCTGGGTTCGCTGTCGGAGGCTGATGATGCTGTGCAGGAGGCATGGCTGCGCCTGAGTGGTTCGGATGCTGACGCGATTGACAATCTGGGTGGGTGGCTGACCACGGTAGTGAGTCGCGTCTGTCTGGATATGTTGCGATCAAGAAAGTCGCGCCGCGAAGACTCCATGGAGATGCAGCCCGGGGAGCCGGCAACCATGCCGGAGGGCCGGTCGGATCCGGAACGCGAGGCGATTCTGGCAGACTCCGTGGGGGTGGCGCTGCTCGTTGTTCTGGATCGTCTGAATCCCGCGGAGCGCCTGGCATTCGTTCTGCATGATCTTTTCGGGATCTCCTTCGATGAGATCGCAGGGATCCTGGGTCGTTCGGCCATCTCAGCCCGACAGCTCGCCAGCCGAGCAAGGCGGCGGGTTCAGGGTGCGCCGATGATGGCAGCGGAGGAGACGAGCGGGCAGCATAATCTGATGAATCGATTTTTGGCTGCCTTGAGAGCAGGGGATGTTCAGGGGCTGGTTGCGGTGCTCGATCCTGAGTTCGTGATCCATATCGACGAGGCTTCGTTGCAGCCAGGCGGGCAGAGAGAGGTGCGGGGTCCGGAGACATGGGCGAAGCAGGCTGTTGTGTTCGCCAGAGGAGCGCGCTTTATAGAAGCGGTCCTTGTGGACGGCGTTCCGGGTGCTCTTCTGGCCCCTTACGGGCGCTTGATGCGGGTGCTGCGCTTCACCTTTGCCGGAGAGAAGATAGCAGAGATCGAAGTGATCGGAGAGCCACAGCATTTAGAAAAACTTGAGCTGGCGACGATGATCAGCGAGCAGGCGAGGGATTCTTTACGCGAGTAAAGTGGATCTGTCCGTCTTTGCGTACTTCGAGTATGGAGGTTCCGGAACTATGTGCCGGAATATAAAAACGCTGTTCAACTTTGATCCTCCGGTGACGAGCGCTGAGGTGCACGATGCATCCCTGCAGTTCGTCAGAAAGATCACAGGCTTCAACAAACCTTCCAAGCCGAACGAGGAGGCGTTTCAGCATGCGGTGGAGACGATTGCGGCCATCTCGATGGAGCTTCTGAACTCACTGGAGACGGCTGCGAGCCCAAAGAACCGGGAGGAAGAAGCCGCTAAGGCCAAGGCGAAAGCTACGCTGCGCTTTCAAAGTTGACGTCCTGAGCAGGCTGCGGTTCGCTTACTGTTGCCTGTCGGCTTCAGCGATGGCGATCTCTGCACGATCCTTGCGGAAGAAGTCGTTGATCTCGTTGTAAGGAGTGATGTGATCGAGCGCTGTCAGCGTGTGGTCACGAGCGATGCCCGTGGCTGCGGCTATGAATCCCGTCCAGGCCGCACGGGCGAGTGCAGATCCTGTGCTGACTCGGCGGACCCCGAGTTGTTGAAGCTGATCGAGTGAGAGAGGAGAGCTGGAGCTGATGAGCACGTTGACCGGCAGCGGGTTAGCGATTTTGACGATGGCTTCGATCTCAGGGCGCGTCAGGGCTCCGGGGGCATAAAGCACGTCGGCTCCAGCGACAGCATAGGCCTCCAGCCGACGCAGGACCTCACGAAGCGGCTCGGGATGCCCGGTGAGAAAGGCCTCGGAGCGAGCGGTGAGCAGAGCTCCAGAGTTTCCGATAGCTTCGCGGGCTGCGCGAATACGGTCGGTGGCAAGAGGGAGATCGTAAAGAGGACGGGAGACATCGCCGGTGGCGTCTTCGATCGAAAGACCCGCCACACCCGTGTTCACACAGAGCCGCACGTTTTCCGCAACCTCGTTGGCAGAGTGTGCATAACCCGACTCGAAGTCAGCAGTCACAGGTAGATCCACGGCCGAGACGATGGAGCGAATGTGCTCAAGGGCGGAGTCGCGGGGAACAGCCCAGTCGGCATCCGGAAGACCGTGAGAGAAGGCAAATCCTGAGCTGGTAGTGGCCAGAGCTTTGAAACCCAGCGACCGAAGGTAGCGGGCGGTTCCGACATCCCAGGGGTTGGGGATGACGAAAAACCCGGACTCGTGCAGGGTGCGGAAGGCGGCGCGGCGGCTGGCGAAGCGGTCTGGGGCAGCAGAGGATGGCGACGGCATAGATGGCCTCCGGTTATGTGACGCCGCACTGCCGGAAGTGACTCATTATTTTGGAATTAGGACTATTTGTGTCTTATTGGATGAGGAAGAGGCGGACCGCCATTAGGATGCCCACAACGGCCAGGGCGGAGGCCAGAGCTACACCCATCCTCGAGATTCTTCCGGGGATCCACTCCCCCTGCCTGAGAGCCCGGATAGTTTTCGAGTAATCGAGCATTCCCAGCAGATTGACCAGAACACCGAGGGAAATAAGCGAGATTCCGCTGAAGGTTGAGCCAGGAAAGTTCGCCTGTGCACCAAGGCCGGTGAGGTGGGTCTCACGGATGAATAGACCAAATCGGGCGATGGCGAAGCCAAGGCCCATGAGGGCGAGTCCGGTTCGGATCCACGCGAGGAGAGTGCGTTCCGCGGCAAAGTAGACGCGCGGATCTTTCTCCGGGGAGCCTGGCGCAGGAGCTTCGGCCATGAGTCAGATTATAGATGGGCCTTTCGGCTCTCGACCGCCTCAGCAGGGAGGGCATAGACTTCGGCTGGAGGGTGATCGTGATTCGTTTTCCACTACTTGCAGGTTGTCTTCTAAGTCTCGGCGCTCCGGCATGTGCGCAGATTCCGAATCGTGCCTGGGAGCACCAGCCCGTGAAGTGGTCAGAATCTGGAGATTCCCTTACCGAGACGGTTCCGTCCGGAACGGACTATTGGCGGGTGACGCATTACGGGTTTATTCGCGATAACGGTCCTTTCCGGTATCAGGAGCAGAGTGGGGATTTCGAGGCGAAGGTCCGGATCTCGGGGGAGTATCGCGAGCTTTATCATCAGGCGGGCCTGATGATCCGAATCGATGAAAAGAACTGGATTAAAACGGGGATCGAGTTTGTAAACGGGAAGCAGAACATCAGCGCCGTTGTGACCCGCGAAGTTTCGGACTGGTCGGTGATCCCGCGCTCAGACAGCCCAAAATCGATATGGCTGAGGCTGCAGCGGCATAAGGACGCGGTGCGAATCGACTATTCGTTGAACAACGCGACCTGGACGATGCTGAGGCTGGCCTATTTTCCGCCGGATGTGCCCGTAAAGGTTGGTATGGTCGCAGCGGCACCGGGCAAACAGGACTTCCAGGTAAGGTTCGACCACTTCTCGGTAGGTCCGCTGACGTCGTTGGGCAACGAGGAATAGCGTCCTACGATCAGCGTAGAGCATATCTTCCAACCCGCCAGCCCAGCGCATGCTACTGCAACCAACACCACAAAATGTGGGATTTCTGGACTTCGGCCCTCCGGGGCATCGCTCGAGCGACGCAGCTTCTGATGGAAGGTTGTTTCGCTGGGTTTCCGAGTTTGTGTGAGAAGGGAGAGTACCGCTATTTCGGACACGAGAAAGCCGGTTTTCTTGACATCGGGGAGGGCGAACGGCGATGCTTAGGGGCTAGGCACTCAATTTTCGACCACTGCGCGGGATAGCCTCTCCAGGGGTCCTGTGGTTGTTTGCGTGGCGGGTGCCTGCCTAACAAGGGATTGGAGTTTCGAGGATGTTAGCAATCTGGTTGCAGAGCTCAACGAGCGGCCTGGGAAGTTTGTCGGGTTTGGCTCTGCCGATTCTGTTTTTCGTCGTTCTGTATTTTCTGATGATCGTTCCCAATCAGAGGAAGCAGAAAAAATGGCAGGCGATGTTGGACCAGATCAAGTCCGGAGACCGCGTGACGACCAACGGCGGAATTCGCGGCACGGTGCTGACGGTCAAAGATGATTCACTGATTCTGCGGGTCCAGCCGGATGGCGTAAAGCTGGAGTTTGTAAAGAGCGCGATCGCCGCTGTGACGACCGACGAGCCTGCAGCTTAGGGCTGCACGCAACCGAAAGAGATTCGAAGGAAGAGCGCGGACGCGGCCTCGCTACGAAGCGAGAAGGATGCCGCAGACGCTGTGTAAAGAGAGATCATGGGAAAGAATCTGGCCAGCAAGACGGCTTTCATAATCGCGGTGCTTTTGGTCTTCTGCTACGGCATTGTGGGCATCCCGCATGGCGGCTTGAAAGAATCGATCGCGCGACGCATCAACCTGGGTCTGGACCTCAAGGGCGGAATTCACCTTGTGCTCGAGGTTCACGTCAACGAAGCAGTCGCCTCCGCTGTCGACCGTGATGCTGTCAGGCTGCAGACCGACCTGCAAGCAGCGGGCATCCCCGGCGCGACGGCAGGCCGTACCGATCCTTCTCGTCCACAGACGATCGTGGTCTCCGGCATTCCTGCGGGGAAGGCAAGCGATGCGCGAGGCGTCTTCAACGGCGTGAACTACAACACCTATGACGTGGCGACCGGGCCGGACGGAACGATGACCCTGACGATGAAAGAAGCGGCAGTCCGCGATCTTTCCAATCGGACGGTCGAGACTTCCATCGAGACGATTCGCGAGCGCGTCGATAAGCTGGGCGTGACCGAGCCAGTCATTCAGAAGTACGGTCTGGGCGACAATCAGATCCTCGTTGAGCTTCCCGGTGTGAGCGATCCCGGTCGCGTCGAGGACATTATCCAGTCGACAGCGAAGCTTGAGATTCATGCAGTTGCGGGCGGCCCTTTCGCATCGGAGCAGGAGGCCCTGCAGTCCACCGGTGGCGTCGTTCCGCCCGACTCCGTCCTGATGCACGGATCGTCGTCAGTGGGAGCTCCGGATCAGGTATGGCTGCTAAAGCGCGTTAGTGAGGTTGAAGGTACAGACTTCCGCGACGCACAGCCCTCGACGGACCAGAACGGCCGACCGAACATCACCTTCACTTTGACGACCGAGGCTGGCGACCGCTTCTACAAGTACACCAGCGAGCACAGTTCAACGAGTTCAACGCCGGGTTCGATGGCGATTGTGCTGGATAACAAGGTAAAAGAAGTTGCCAGCATCAACTCGGCGATTCGCGACCGTGGCGAGATTGAAGGCGGATTTACGAAGCAGCAGGCCGCCGATCTTTCACTGATGCTGAGGACGGGCGCTCTGCCGGCGACGATCTCTTTCCTTGAGACCAGAACGGTCGGTCCGAGCCTGGGCGCGGCTTCGATTCGCCAGGGCGTGATCGCTGCTGTGGTTGGCCTGTTGGCCGTGATGGCGTTCATGCTTGTCTACTATCGCGGGGCCGGAATCAACGCCTGCTTGGCGCTTATCCTGAACCTTGTGATTCTGCTCGGATTTATGGGCTTTGCTGGATCGGTGCTGACGCTTCCGGGAATCGCCGGTGTCATTCTGACCATCGGTATGGGCGTGGACTCCAACGTGCTGATCTTCGAGAGAATCCGGGAAGAGATGCGCGCCGGAAAGTCTGCCGCGATATCAGTGCAACAGGGATTTGCTCATGCCTGGATCACGATTATCGATACGCACGTAACGACCATCGTTTCGGCGCTGATCCTCTTCTTGTTTGGAACCGGACCGGTGCGTGGCTTTGCGGTCACCCTGGCCTTCGGCCTTCTGGCCAACCTGTTTACCGCGGTCTTCGTCTCGCGCGTCATCTTCGACTCGCACCTGAAGAACAAGGAACGCGGAGCAGCGATTTCGATCTAGCCTGAACTTTTGCGATTGCGGGGCCATGGAGCCGCCGCCCGAGGATGTAAGAGCGTGGAATTATTTGGTAGCACCAACATCGATTGGCTGGGGAAAAAGTGGTATTTCCTCGGATTTTCTCTGATCTTCTCTGTGGCCGGAGTGCTGAGCATGCTGTTCTGGCATGGCATTCCGAAGGGCGTCGACTTCACCGGCGGAACCCAGATCCGTGTGGCTTTCGATCAGGCACCGAACGAAGATCATATCCGGCAGGCGATGAACAAAGCCGGGGTTCACGATGCCCGTATCCAGCGCGTCAGCGATCCCAGTGGTCATGCAGCTAATAAGGTTATTATTGCCCTGCCTATCTCGTCGGCCACGGATCAGGCCCATGACGCCGGACGGCAAGCCGTAGAGAATGCACTCGCGGCGAATTATCACGACTCCAGGGCCACCGTGGAACAGGTTGAGATCGTTGGCCCCACGGCCGGAAAACAGCTGCAGAATCAGGCGCTGCTGGCAACGCTCTATTCGCTGCTCGGCATGCTTATCTATCTCTGGTTCCGATTCGAATTGATCTATGGCGTGGCTGCGGTTGTAGCTGTCTTTCATGACACCCTGATCACGATTGGAGCTTTCAGCCTGACGAATCAGGAGATTACGCTGACGGTGATCGCCGCAATCCTGACGCTGATCGGCTACTCGATGAACGACACGATCGTAGTCTTCGATCGCATACGTGAAAATCTGGCGGTATCTCGTCGCGAATCACTTGCCGACGTTGTTAACCGATCGATCAATCAGACCCTTAGCCGAACCGTTCTAACCTCTGGTCTAACGTTCCTTACGGTGCTGAGTCTTTATCTGTTCGGTGGCGAGGTGCTCCACGGGTTTTCGTTCGCTCTGGTGGTCGGAATTCTGATCGGAACGTATTCGTCAATCGCGGTAGCTGCCCCGATGCTGGTGGCTTACCAGGAGTGGCGCGGCAAGCGGGGTAAGGTCGCCACTCTGCCTACGGGCAAGCGAGTAAAGGCCTGAAGAAAAGTTGCGCATAATTCAAAATTTAAGCTCCGCTCCGGGAACAAACGTAAAAGGCGTGGTGTCTAAGATCAAATAGCTCTTCTCCGCGAGGCTGGATATGTTTGAAGATTCATTGATGGAGTCCGGCGGCAAGATCAAGACCAAGTCCAAGTACTGGATGATCGGTACCTTTATTTTCAACGGTGCGATCCTTGGAACCCTGATTCTGATCCCGCTGCTGTATCCTGAGGCTCTGCCGAAGACGGCGATGACCGCCATGCTTACGGCGCCGCCCCCACCGCCGCCGCCTCCACCCCCGCCGCCACCGGCGCAGGTGGTCAAGCCGATCAAGATGGTCTCGGAGATTGACCAGGGCTTGCATGCCCCGACCAAGATTCCTAAAGACATCAAGATGCTGAAGGAAGAGGCCGCGCCTCCGCCGCAGATGGCTGGTGTTGCCGGTATGAGCGGTATGGGTTCTGGTTCGGGTGTTCCTGGTGGCGTTATGGGCGGCATCGGTAGCGCGCCCGCTCCCACTGTGAAGGTTGAAAAGCCCAAAGGTCCGGTCCGCGTCTCCAGCGGTGTGGTTGCCGGTATGGCGCTCTCTCAGCCGAAGCCGGTTTACCCTCCAATTGCAAAGGCAGCGCATGTTTCCGGAGCGGTTGTGTTGCACGCCTTGATCTCCAAGCAGGGAACGATTCAGAACCTTCAGGTTGTCAGTGGTCCCGAGATGCTGCGTGCAGCCGCTCTCGATGCCGTCCGCAACTGGAGGTACAAGCCCTACGTTCTGAATGGGGAGGCAACTGAAGTCGAGACCACGATTACGGTCAACTTCAACTTCGGCGGCTAGCTCTCTCATGCGGGGCGCCTGCGGTTCGGGCGTTCCCAAGCTGACAACGAATTTACTCGCAAGCCCCTCACTCTTTTGGGGAGTTTCCGAGTCAGAAATACGAAGCTTAGAGTTTCCAATCAGGAGGAATATTCTGTGATTCTCGCTCATCTCGCAAACATGGCTCATGTCCCCACTTCGCTCGCGCTGTTCTTCCAGGAGGCTCAGGTAGGATTTAGCCCCCTGCAGCTCTGGGGCAACATGGGTAATCTGGCCCGTGCAGTCGTCATCATTCTGTTCATCATGTCGATCTGGTCGCTGGCTGTGATCATCGACCGTGCCCTGTACTTCTCGGCAGCTCGTAAGCAGTCCCGTGAGTTCGCTCCGAAGGTAGCCGGAGCTCTAAAGGACGGACGTCTGGACGAGGCAATCAAGGTTGCTGACCGCTCCAAGAAGTCGCACCTCGCCGAGGTTGTTACCGCTGGTCTGCAGGAGTTCCGCAGCTTCGGTTCCGGCGGCGCCATCACCGAAGAGCAGATCGAGAGCTCCAAGCGCGCTCTTGAGCGTTCCGAGGCGATCGTTCATGCCAAGCTGAAGCGTGGTCTTGGCGGCCTGGCCACCATTGGTTCCACCGCACCGTTTATCGGCCTGTTCGGAACCGTCGTCGGTATCTTGAACGCGTTCCAGCAGATCGCAACACAGAAGACCTCCGGTATCGGCGCAGTCGCCGGTGGTATCTCGGAAGCTCTGGTGACAACCGCTTTCGGTCTTCTCGTGGCTATCCCGGCGGTTATGACTTTCAACTACTTCACCGGCAAGGTTGAAGCCTTCGACGTAGAGATGGACAACAGCTCCTCGGAACTGGTTGACTACTTCATCAAGCAGAGCCACCGGTAAATCCGGACTCCCTTCGGGGGGTGACAGCTCGAAAACATCCTGCGAGAATGACGACTCGTAATCTCCGGAGCCGGCCTTGAGCTGGCTCCGGAGGAAGACGGGGAAATTCAGTCGGCAGGTCGATCGCGGGAACGTTAGATATAGCGAAACATCGGACGGAGTATAGAAAAATGGCGATGGCAACCAGAAATGAAGGAAGGAAGGTCAACTCCAACATCAACGTTACACCCATGGTGGACGTGATGCTGGTGCTGTTGATCATCTTCATGGTCATCACTCCCATGCTCAACAACAAGGTTAACGTCGACCTTCCCAAGACCGATTCGGCTACGGTCATGGAAGACGCGAACAAGGAAGATGCAGTGACAATTGCAGTCACCCGCGATGGACGTACCTTCCTTGGCGGAGACCAGGTGACGCTTGATGACCTGGGGCCGAAGATCTCGGCAAAGCTCGAAAATAAGACCAACAAAGAGGTCTATATGCGCGCTGATGCCCGTGCGAACTACGGCAAGGTGATGGATGCTGTTGACGGAATCCGTGCTGCCGGCGTCAGCCAGCTTGGGTTGCTGACAGAGAAGCGCGAAGCACCTGAGACTGTAACGACGAAGAAGTAAGTATGCACCACGCTACCGAAGCGGTAGTACGAAGTGCTGAGGAGAGTTTGCTATGGGAATGAGTGCGGGAAGTTCGGGCGGAGCAGTATCCGAGATCAACGTAACACCGTTGATCGACGTTCTGCTGGTACTCCTGATCATCTTTATGGTGATCGTACCGGTAACCCCTAAGGGATTGGACGCGCTGGTGCCCCAGCCACCGAAGAACAAGACCAACGATACGCCGAACGATCGTACGATCGTCGTGCAGGTCCTCTCCAATGGTGCTGGCGCTCCTTCGTACAAGATTAATGACACCTCGTTCAACAAGCAGGACATCGAGCCCAAACTAGTTGAGATCTTTTCAGCTCGTCAGGAAAAGGTGATGTTCGTCAAGGGCGACAAGGATCTTGACTTCAGCAAAGTTGCAGAAGTGATCGATTTTGGGCATCAGGCCGGAGTTGATAATATCGGTCTGATTACGCCGCGTGTTGAAGCAGGACAGTAATTTAGTCAGGTCTCGCACCAGGTTCTTGCTTCGGGCGGTCCGGCTATAAGAGCGGCCGCCCGATTCATTTGCCCTGGAAGTTCGCCTACTTTTTGTTCTTTGTAATAGAGGGTTCGGTAATGGCCTTCGCTGAGTTTGTCTTCCGAACCGCGCTCGTTCAGGATAGAAAATAAAGAATCGTTACGAATAGGACATCCGCCACTGGTCACAGGCGGCGGTATACCATACAATCAACCGGCAAGCTTAAATTTTGCTTTCACTGATATTGCCGTCCCCAGACAATACGCGCCCATTTGAAGGAGATATCACGTCCCATGAAATTGACTGCACGGATCCCGGTTACGGCCGCTCTGCTGGCGCTGATGCTAAGTTCTGTAACCGGGTGCAACCGCCTGAAGGCGCGTGACCAGCTGACCAAAGGCGTGCAGGCGTTCAAGAACGCCCGTTACGAGGAGGCGGTCAACCACTTTCAGAACGCAATCGAACTGGACCCGAGCTACGATCAGGCTAAGCTGTACCTTGCTACAGCGTATTCGTATCAGGTCGTTCCGAACCTGGATACACCAGAGAATCTCGCGTTGGCACAGAAAGCTCTGGCAGGCTTTCACGAGGTTCTGGCAAAGGATCCTAATGATGTCGGCGCTCTAAAGCAGATAGCTTCAATCGACTTCAACACGAAAAAGTTTGAAGAGGCCAAGGAATATCAGAAGAAGGTCATCTCTCTGGATCCCAAGGACGCGGAGGCACACTACACGGTGGGTGTCGTCGACTGGATTCAGGCCTACAAGAACGCACAGACCGTCCTAGCTTCAGAGAATCTTACGGACGACGGAAACGGCAACGTCAAGAAGAGCAAGGCCGCCTGCCAAAAGCTACAGGAGCAGAACTCCGCTCTTGTCAATGAGAGCCTGGAGTATCTGCAGAAGGCAGTTGAGCTGAACCCCACATACGACGATGCCATGCAGTATCTGAACCTCAGCTATCGCCGCAAGGCTGATATCGAGTGCGGCAACGATAACGCCCGCAAAGATGATCTGGCGAAGGCCGATGAGTGGAGCCAAAAGGCAATGGGCGCTCGCAAGGAGAACGAGAAGAAGAAGGAAGAGAAGACTCAGGGTGGAGTCACAATGCAGTAGCCGCTTCTTCAAAGTAGAAAGAGCCTCCAGTATGGAGGCTCTTTTTTTTGTCTACTGGGATCTGCTTGTCAGGTGATTTCGCCCGAACAGGTTCGGGCGTTAGAATGACGGCTTACTCAATCGTATGGAAAAAGTATTGGTCGCAAATCGAGGCGAGATCGCCGTCAGGATTATGAAGACTTGTCGGGAGATGGGACTGTCCACCGTGGCGGTCTACTCTGATGCAGACCGGGCAGCTCTCCACGTCAGCTACGCGGACGAGGCTTATCGACTGGGACCAGGACCAGCGACGGAGAGCTACCTTCGCACTGACTTGATCCTAGAAGTCGCCCGTCGTGCAGGGGCGGATGCGATCCACCCTGGCTATGGTTTTCTATCGGAAAATGCTACGTTCGCAGATGCTTGTGTAAGCGCAGGCATCACCTTCATTGGACCCCCCGCCAGCGCAATGCGAACCCTGGGGTCGAAGACCAAGGCACGTCAGGCTGCCGATCTCTCCGGGATGCCTCGGGTTCCCGGAAGTGTCACGGGTCTCTCGTCCGTGCAGGAAGCAATCGCGACCGCATCCCAGATCGGGTATCCCGTTATGCTCAAGGCTGCAGCAGGTGGCGGAGGCAAGGGAATGCGCGCGGTCTGGAGCCAGGCTGAGCTTCCGTCGGCTTATGTTGGGGCGAGCAGCGAGGCTGAACGAAGCTTTGGGTCTGGCGAGGTCTATCTGGAAAAGCTTATCCAGTGTCCTCGACATATAGAAATTCAGGTGATTGCGGATATGCACGGCAATTGCCTGTATCTGGGCGAGCGGGAATGCTCTGTGCAGCGACGCCATCAGAAAGTGATTGAGGAAGCTCCTTCTGCGGTGGTCGGCGAAGATCTTCGCCGCCGGATGGGAGAAGCTGCGGTGCGCCTTGCCCTTTCAGCAGGCTACGTCAACGCAGGTACGGTGGAATTCCTCCTGGATGCTGAGCAGAAATTTTATTTCCTGGAGATGAATACGCGCCTGCAGGTTGAGCATCCAGTAACCGAACTGATTACAGGTCTCGATCTCGTAGAGATGCAACTCCACGTGGCGATGGGGCAGAAGCTCCGGTTGCGGCAGGATGAGGTCCAACTTCGCGGCCACGCGATCGAGTGTCGAATCTACGCTGAAGACCCGGGCAACAACTTTCTTCCTTCGCCGGGAAAGATCACTCGATTACTGCAGCCCAGTGGACCTGGCGTGCGCGAGGACTGCGGAGTTTACGAGGGGTGGAACGTACCCCTGGAATACGATCCCATGCTCTCCAAGCTCATCACGTATGGTGCAACACGCGAGGCTGCGATAAGCCGAATGCTGCGAGCACTGGATGACTATGTCATAGGTGGCATTCGCACAAACCTCGGCCTGTTTCGCAGGATCCTGTCTGATAGTGACTTCCGCTCGGCAAATATTGATACCGGCTACCTCGACCGGCTGTTATCTCAGGTCGCGTCAGATAAAGACGGCAGTGTTCCCGAGCAGATCATTTCTTTGGCCGCAGTCATCCTGTCAGAGAGACGAGAGAAGGTTAAAGCCTCGAGCGCCGTAGCTCTCGCCAGTCGATGGAAGTCAGCAGGCCGGTCCGAGGGGCTCCGCGCATGAAGAGATGGGTTCAATTCGATGGAAGGACCCGGTGCGTAGAGATACCGGATGACGTGGGTAATCCTGGGCATCACGTTTGCGAGGTAGATGGTCGTGTCCTCGACGTGGATGTGAGCCTGGGGCAGGAGGACGTTCTATCTCTGATAGCAGACGGTCGCCAGTACCGCTGTATTCTCGATGGCGATGCCGTGATCATTGCAGGGCATCGCTATGAATTTGCCATGGAAGATCCTCGCTCATTGCGCGGGCGCAGTGGCAGCGGAGATGGCGCAGCAGGTCCGCGCCCAGTCAAGGCTCCGATGCCAGGGCGGGTCGTGCGCGTTTTGGTAGCCCAAGGCGATGAGGTAGAGGCCATGCAGGGAGTCGTCGTCATCGAAGCCATGAAGATGCAGAATGAACTGAAGGTTCCGAAGGCGGGCCGGATCTCCAAGGTCGCAGTTGCAGTCGATGCGACCGTCGAAGCGGGCCAGGTTCTTATTATCGTGGAGTAGGAGGGCCGCAACGCCGATATTCCTGTTGACATCCGACAGTAGTCAGGGTCATTCTGTTGTCGAATGTCGAGGGGAAGCCGATGCCGCCGCAATCCGATCTCCTGCAGGGAACTCTTGATCTCCTTATTTTGAAATCGCTCACTCTGGAGCCCATGCATGGTTGGGGTATCGCGCAACGTATCCAGCAAGTGTCAAAGGATGTTTTGCAGGTTGGCCAGGGCTCTCTCTACCCGGCGCTGCACAGGCTGGAGTACAAGGGATGGATTGAGGCTGAGTGGGGCGGTTCAGAGAATAATCGCCGCGCCAAGTTCTACTCGCTCACCAAGACGGGCAAGAAACAGTTGGAAACAGAGCTGGAGAACTGGGAGCGGCTGACCAAGGCTATTGGACTCGTCCTGAAGGAGGCATGAGATGCAAGCTTTCAGGCGATTGCAGATCCTTCTTCGCCGCTTATTCCTGCGGAATAAAAATTCCGAGCTGGATGAGGAACTAGCGTTTCATCTGGACCGGCAGATCGAAGCAAACGTCGTTGCAGGCATGGGGCAGACAGAGGCGCGGCGGCAGGCGATGATTGCCTTCGGTGGCGTGGAGCGAACCAGAGGTGAATGTCGCGAACAGCGTCCTGGCTTTTGGATCGAGAGATTAGCCCAGGACGTACGGTACGCGCTGCGTGGATTCCGTCGGAACCCGACGTTCACGTTGACCATCCTGGTCACACTGATGCTGGGGATCGGAGCTACGGCGGCTGTGTTCAGCGTGGTGGATAGAATTCTTTTTCGTTCTCTGCCTTACTCGCATGCCGACCGGTTGGTATCGGTGGGATTGGTGCAGTCGCTTGAGGCTCAGGAATTTATGTTGGGTGGCTTCTACTACGACTGGAGGAGGAACCAGACTCCCTTCGAATCGATGACGTCGGAGACTGCGGTAACGAGGGAATGCGACCTGACGGAGGGCAGCCCGGCGCAGATGAGTTGTCCAACGGTCGAGGTCAACTTTCTGCCGACGCTTGGCATTACGCCGGTGGCCGGCAGGAACTTCCTGCCGGAGGAAGGAATGCCGGGAGCCCCGCGAGTGGCGTTGATCTCGTATGGACTTTGGCTGAGGCATTACAATCGCGACCCGAGGATTCTGAACAGGACGATCGAGATCGACGATAAGCCGGTGCGGGTGGTTGGAGTGCTGCCAAAGGACTTTGAGATGCCACGACTGCAGGCAGCAGACGTGGTATTTCCCATGACCATGGACGAGGCCGCGGACCGCAGATCGAACGAAGGCATCGGGGGGCCGAAGCGTGTCTTCGCCCGGTTGAAGCCAGGTGTGAGCGTGGAGCAGGCGTATGCACAGCTGGTGCCTCTGTTCCAGCAGACGCAGAAGTGGATTCCGGCGGAGATTCGCTCGAACTTCCGGTTGAAGGTACGTTCGCTGCGGGATCGCCAGATGCAGGATGTTCGTTTGACAGCCTGGGTGCTGCTGGGAACGGTCATAGCGGTGTTGCTGATTGCGTGTGCGAATGTGGCAAGTTTGCTGATGGCGCGGGGCGCGAGCCGGCAGAGAGAGTTGGCGGTGCGGTCAGCGCTCGGGGCGAGCCGGGGAAGGCTGGTGTCTCAGGCGCTTACGGAGGCGGCGTTGTTGTCGTTGGCGGGAGCCCTCGCGGGATGCGTTCTTGCGAAGGGTCTGCTGCAGGCTTTCGTTGCGCTAGCTCCCGCGAATGTTCCTTACATCAGCAGGGTGCAGCTGGATGCGCGGATTGTGTGCTTCACGGTGATGCTCTCGTTTGTCTGCGGCGTGCTGTTTGGGCTGGTGCCTGCGCTGCAGCAGCCAAGGGAGGAGATGCTGACGGGTCGTACGCTGGCGTCCGTCTCACGTGCGGGTCTGCGGCAGTGGCTGGTCGTTGCGCAGATTGCAGCTAGCGTTGTGCTGCTGACTGCGGCGGCACTGATGCTGCGCAGCTTCTGGGGACTGGAGCATCAGCAGCTGGGAATGCGCGAGGACAACACGGTGACGGCAAGCATTACCTTGGGGCCGCGAAACTACTCGAGTGGGGCGAGCAAGATGGCGTTCTTTCAGCAACTGGCGACCCGGTTACGGTTTGGGCCGGGAGTACAGGTGGTTTCTGTGAGCGATTCGTTGCCGCCGGGAAATGGCCATGGTGCTGTCCGGTTCGGAGAGATTCTTGTCGATGGCAGGCCGCGATCGATGGAAGGAGGAGGAACCGTAGTGACAATGCGGTCAATCTCGCCGGAGTACTTCCGCGCACTGGATATTCCGGTGGTGCGGGGCGAGGGATTTCGGGATGAGGATCTGAACTCGAGCGATCGCGTTGTGGTTTTGAGTCAACGGCTGGCGGAGATGTTGTTTCCTGCCGGCGATTCCATTGGCAAGCTGGTGAACTTCGACCATGTCGATTTTCCTAAAAGCCCGACGTGGTACAGGGTGGTTGGTGTTGCCGCGAACGTGAAGAACGGGGGCCTCAGCGGTGAGCAGACCCCGGAGTACTATCTGCTGCGGCGCAATCGTGCGGACGACTGGGTTGGCCGTGGTGTGTGGGGCCAGACGTCGATGGTCGTAGTGCGCAGCTCACTGCCATCCGAGGAGACGGCGAAGTGGATTCGTTTGCAGGTTGCGGCACTTGATCCCACCTTGCCTGTCGATATCGCCACCCTCAGGCAGAGGGTAAGCAAGCTGGCGGACCAGCCGCGATTTCAGGCATCTTTGGTTGGCTTCTTTGCTGCGATCGGACTTCTGCTGGCGGTGATTGGGCTCTATGGAGTGATTGCATTTCTGGTGGCACAGAGGACGCAGGAGATCGGAATGCGGATGGCTCTGGGTGCACGCAGAACGGACATTCTGCAGCTGGTGATGGCAAGAAGTATGCGGCTGATCGCTGCGGGAGTTGCAGCGGGATTGGTGGCCGCGCTGGCGTCGTCGCGCGTCCTGGCCTCGCTGTTGTTTGGGGTAGGTCCGCGGGATCCTGTAACGTTTGCCCTGGTGCCGCTGCTGCTTGTTGCAATTGGACTGGCGGCTACCGCGATACCAGCGCGACTTGCAAGCAGGGTTGATCCTGCAGTGGCGCTGCGCAGCGAATAGCGTCACAAATTTGTTACTGCTTCCTTGCCCGGAGCTACAATCCTGCAACACCGTCTTTGTCAAAAGAACTGCAGGAGATGGCAATGAGTGATGCAGTTGTCGAGCAGCCAGCCGGACTCAGCGAAGTCGAACGCGTCGTGGATGTATTTGTCGCGCCCACCAAGACGTTTGCGGATATTCTTCGTAGCGCAAAGTGGTGGCTTCCCTTCGTGCTGATGGTGCTGGTCACATTGGGGACTACTGTGGCCGTTGACCGGCAGGTAGGCTTCGCGCGAGTAGCCGAGGTTCAGATCCATCAGAACCCGAAGCAGGAAGAAGCCTTCAATGCTCTGACGCCCGAGCAGAGGGCCGCGCGCCTGCAGGGCATGGCCAAGGCGTACCGATACTCGAGCTATGCATCGTTTGTTCTCGTCCTGGTCTTCGTTGCTTTCGGCGCGCTGCTCTACTGGGCGAGTTTTAACTTCGGGCTCGGTGCGCGGACAACGTTCGGACAGATGTTCGCGGTGTGGATGTACGCCTCGCTTCCTCGTCTGCTAAGCGGATTGCTGGTCGCCATCCTGTTGGTAGCCGGAGTGAATACTGACAGTTACAACATGCAGAATCCTCTAGGCACAAACCTGGCCTATTACATGCCTGACGCCTCCCCGTGGGTACGGACACTGCTGAGCTTCTTCGACGTAATCGGCTTGTGGGTCGTGCTGTTGCTGGTCATCGGGACCGCGATTGTAGCGAAGGTTTCGAGAGGCAAAGCCGCAGTGGTTGTACTGGGGTGGTGGCTGCTTGGATTGATCGTGATGACCGGCATCGCGCTCGCCAGCAGTTAGCCCTATGGGACTGGAGATGATGTGAACGTTGAAGCGGGCAGGCCGGCTCCGTTGTAGAGATTGGCTGCGGGGAAGTTCGGCCATGCATACCGTACGTATCGCGGCTCAGGCACGGACGGGCTGGTTGCTACGATGCTGTCTCCCTCGATGCGAGCCTCCGCTGGAAGGAATCTGCCATCCTGGCCTGCCACTTCAAAGCCTGTTGCCGAACCTCGAAATCTCAGTCCTTCTGCGTTATCGAACCAGACATGCATGGCTCCTGCCGAGGGGTAGGCAAGTCGAAAGAGAGGACCGGACGCCGTGAGATGCTCGTCGTAGGCGATCTTTCTCGCAAGTAAGGACAGCCGTTCGCCGACGATCTGTTTATTGGCTGGATGGACGTTGTGCTCGTCTCCAGCATCAATGGTGACGGCCATTCCCGTGTTCCTGAGCTCCAGTGTTCGGCGCTGCGCATCGCGCAGTAGTCCCCAGTTCTCCTGCGGCGTACTGGAATAGGCCGAGATCTGGACGAAGAGAAAAGGGAAGTCACCCTGCCGCCACTGCCGGCGCCAGTCCTGGATCAATCCCGAAAACAGCCGATGATAAAGCTCCACGGTGTCCAGTTTGGAGTTGCTCTCGCCTTGATACCAGATCACGCCACGAATCGGCAGCGGGGTGAAAGGAGCAACCATGGCATTGAAGAGGGCTGCAGGCTCCCACGAAACAGGATCCGGGTGCCATGGGCGGGGCGGGTTTGCCGGTTTCCCATCGAGCTTCGCCTGTTTGTCTATCTCATCCTGGCGACGCTCGGAACTCTCGCGATCCATGCGCTCGGCGCGAGCGGCGAAGACAGGCATCAGAGAAGCGTCAGAGGCGATTCCGTTGAGGCTGATCCATGCCTCTGCCGGGGTTCCGCCCCAAGTGGAGTCGATCAGGCCGATCGGCACCTTCTCGTGCTGCTGAAGGTCTCGCGCAAAAAAGTACGCAGCCGCCGAGAAGGTACGCGCAGATTCAGGAGTGCAGAGGGACCATCCATCTGCGGTCTTGACGTCTTCAAGAGGATAGGAAGAAGCGTCCTTGTCTATGCGAAGGAGCCGAATCTGCGGGTAATTCGCCGCCGCAATCTCCTTCTCAGAGTCTTTAAGGATGGCGCCGGGGAACCCTGCCAGCGGCATCTCCATGTTCGACTGGCCGGACGCAAACCAGAGGTCTCCAAGAAGAATGTCGTCCATCCGGATGGTATTGGAGGATCGCACTTCGAGCGTGAAGGGTCCACCAGCCGGTTGGGCAGGGAGATAGACGCTCCATCTGCCGCCGTTGTCCGCAGTCGTCGAATCTGAGCTGCCGTGGAAAGAGACGGACACCCGCTCTCCAGGCGCTGCTGTCCCCCACAGGTGAATTGGCATGTCGCGCTGAAGCACCATGTGGCTGGAAAAGATCTTGGGCAGGGAGACTTCAGCGTCGGCGATGGTGCAAGAGGTAGCGGTTGCAAGCAGAAGGACAAGGGATCGCAGGTTCATCGGCATCTCCGGCGAGAACCTTTATACCGCGAACCCATAGGATCAAAATAGAAAAGAGGCACGGAACGATCCGTGCCTCTCTCTAGTCTTGTAATCTGCCTATTCCGTCCAGCGCCTGAAGACCAGTGAACCATTGGTGCCGCCGAAGCCGAAGGAGTTTGAAAGGGCGTAGTCAATCTTCGCCGGCTGCGGCTTATTAGGAACGTAGTTCAGGCGGCATTGCGGGTCGGCTTCCACCAGGTTCATCGTTGGAGGCGCAATCTGGTTCTGCATCGCCATGATGGTGATACCTGCTTCTAATCCACCGGCGCCACCCAGAAGGTGACCCGTCATGGATTTCGTGGAACTGACGAGAAGCGTGCCGTTCTTAGCCCGTTCGCCAAAGACATTTTCGATGGCCTGCGACTCCAGGGCATCGCCCAGAGGCGTAGATGTAGCATGCGCGTTGACGTAATCGATCTGATCCGGTGAAACTCCTGCCACTCTGAGGGCATGAACCATCGAACGGTAGCATCCCTCGCCCTCAGGAGCCATTCCGGTCATGTGGAAGGCGTCCGCCGAAAGACCATAACCGATGATCTCGGCGAGAATCTTCGCTCCGCGGGCCTTCGCAAAATCCAAGTCCTCGAGTATCAGGATCCCGGCACCCTCTCCAACGACAAAACCGTCGCGATCCTTGTCGAAGGGACGGCAGGCATGAATAGGATCGTCGTTTCGAGTGGAGAGCGCCTTCATCGCAGCGAATCCGCCCACGCCCATCGGGGTGATAGCGGCTTCGGTACCCCCGGCAAGCATTACGTCAGCATCGCCCCGCTGAATGATGCGGAACGCATCACCGATGGAGTGCGCGCTGGTCGTGCAGGCGGTAGCGGTGGCTTCATTCGGTCCCTTAGCATTGTAACGGATGGAGACGTGCCCCGCAGCCAGATTGACGATCGAGCCTGGAATAAAGAACGGGGAGATCTTTCGTGGACCACCAGCAAGCATAGCGCTGTGTTCGCGCTCGATAACATCGAAGCCGCCTATGCCCGAACCGATATGGACACCGACGCGATCGGCGATCTCGTTGGTGACATCCAGTCCGCAGTGCCTCATCGCCTCTGCCGAAGCTGCCAGAGCGAAATGGATGAAGCGGCCCATCTTGCGGGCCTCTTTTTTATCCACGAACTGAAGTGGGTCGAAGTTCTTCACCTCAGCAGCAAAGCGCACGGGATGCCCGGTGAGATCGAAGGCCTTGATCTCAGCCATTCCGCTCTTACCCGCCATCAGTCCATCCCAGACTTCAGGCGCGGTGTTGCCGACCCCACATATCAGACCGAGGCCAGTTACAACGACACGACGCTCAAGCATGGTTACTTTGCCTTCTGGTTTTTGTCGATGTAGTCGATCGCATCTTTAACGGTCTTGATCTTTTCTGCGTCCTCATCCGGGATCTGAATATCAAAGGCCTCTTCGAACTGCATGACGAGCTCGACTACGTCGAGAGAGTCGGCGCCAAGATCCTCCTGAAAACTTGCGCCGGGGGTCACTTCAGCCTCATCCACCTGAAGCTGCTCGACAATAATCTGCTTCACCTTTTCATCAACTGCTGCCATGTCGTTCTCCTGTATAGATCTCTAAGGTCAAAACCGTGCGATAGTCGGGAGCCCGGCCCCCGCGCAGGCCAATCTCAAGCATACTGAGGGCCTAGGAGAGTGTAAAGCAAACCGGGGCACTGAAGAATCAGAGGCAAAAACTTTTGTCAATCCTCCTCGCCAGAGGCAGCGAGGAAAGTGGTGATTCCGGCAGCCTGATCGAAGTCGATGAGTTGGGATGCGGGCAGAGTCTTGTCCGATTGGCCGACCTCACGCAGCGTTTTATGAATCGCTCTTGAGCGCTGACCGAGATCGCGAATGGTGTTCTGCACTGTTCCGACCTGCTTGTCCATCTTGTCCATCAACCCTTCGAACTTCCCGAACTCTTTCTTTGCACCCTCCAGTACGTTCCACACTTCATCTCCCTTCTCCTGAATCGCGAGCATGTGGAAACCCATCTGGAAGCTGGTCAGAATGGCGGACAGTGTGCTCGGCCCGGCGATGGTGACGCGGCACCTTGACTGAATTTCAGCCTGGAGTGCGTCCCTCCGCATGACCTCGGCATAGAGACCCTCCGTAGGCAGAAACATGATGGCGTGCGGTGTCGTGTGGGGAGGGTTGATGTACTTCGAGCAGATGCGGTCCCCCTCGGTTCGGATGGCGGACTCGAATGCCTTACCGGCAGAGGCGATCTGTTCCGGATGATTGCTCTCGTAGGCCGCCTCCAGTCTCTCCCAGTCTTCGCGGGGAAACTTTGCGTCGATGGGCAGGAGAGTCTCCCCGGACTGGCCCGGAAAGCGGACAGCAAACTCGACTACCTCCAGCGAACCCGGTTTGACCTTGGCGTTGCGGACGAACTGACTGGGTGCGAGCATCTGTTCCAGCAGCATTCCAAGCTGCACCTCGGCAAAGCCGCCGCGCGACTTTACATTCGTGAAGATACGGCTCAGATCGTTGACACCGTCGGAGAGTTTCGTCATCTCGCCCAGGCCGGAGTGGACCTTGTTGAGCTGATCGGTGACCTGGCCGAAGCTCTCGGTCAGCCGCGTCTGCAGCGTGTCGTTGAGTTTCTCGTCGACCGTCTGCCGCATCTTCTCAAGTTCTTTCGAGTTGTCTTCGTTTAGTTTGTTGAGCCTGTTTTCTACCGCTGTGCGTAGCTGCTCCTGCAGGCCGGCGTTGCTCTGCATCAGGTCATTCAACTTTTTGTTCAGCGTCTCACGGAGTTCCATGTGCTGCTGGCTGGTCTCGGCAGTAAACGCGTTTACGCGCTGCGAGAGTCCTTGCATCTGTTCCAGAACGGCCTTGCGCAACAGATCGTCGGAGACCTTGTTATCGGCACGGAACTCGCCCAACCCGTTCTGCAACAGTTTGCTCAGCTCAGCGATGTTGCGGGTTACTTCACCGCGGAGTGCGCCAAAGTCCGCGCTGCTGGCCTCGCGAGAGCGTTGCGCCTCGGCAGCGATGTCTGTCCGCATCTGCGAGAAAGCATTGTGGATATGTTCCTCGAGAGCCTGATTGCGGGCATCCAGCCGCGTGAGCTGATCCGGAACCTGTGCCAGGCGAGGGTCCTGCACCGGCGCGGAGGGCCGACGGAGCATCAGCCAGAAGATGGCAAGCAGGGTGATAATTTGGGCGACGAGAAGCGCTGTCAACATTCGTTTTTCCTTCGCCAAAGAATAGCACCGGCTGACGCATGTTGCAGCGTGTGCAAATCAAGGGCTTGTTGCATGGTTTCCTGGATTGTGATCTGCGCGGACGCCTGACGAGCCAACGGTTCTACTGCAATCCAAATGGCATCATGCCGTCGATGCGCAACGTATACGGCTGCTCGTCTCTTACGGTTGACGAGGGTAGTGTGAAGACCAATCCGTCCGCAGTCTGCCGAAATTTCACTGCCTGGGAGTTCCTGCCCAGCAGCGTTACCTTCTCTATTTTCGTTTTCCCTGTCGAGAGCATTTTGATGGTCCCTCGGCTGCAGGTCGTTTGTAACCCATGGCGTATAAGCGCCCGTCTTTCGCCGAAAAGCGGAAGTCCGCTTCCGTGTACGGTTTTGCCTCGGGAGATTCGACGTGCACCGGATGTAGATCTGCAGTCGAGGTTCCCTTCCAGTCTCCGGGCGGCGTCTGGGGGATCGACGGTCCTTCTCCGGGTACGATCCACGCGCGCGAGTTATAGATGGCTTCGCCATTTGCCCCAAGCCATTTGCCCAAAGTAAACAAAGCTTTCTGTTGGTCTCCAGGAATGGAACCGTCGCCTCTGGGCGAGACGTTCAGCAGCAGGTTCCCGCCGCAGCTTGCGACTGCCATCATTTGATGGATGAGCGAGAGTCCACTGGCTACTTTCAGCCCTTCAATGTAGCCCCAGGAGTTCCCGATCGGTGTGTCGCACTGCCATGCAGCCGGGTAGGGCCACTTCGGCGCGTGGTGGGTGCCTTCAAAGTCCTGCACGGTGGCAAAGAGATACGCCTGGTCCTTGGTGGCGAGCGTCGTCTCGTAGCCATGTTCCCGTGCCCTGTTGTAAAGGTAGGCGGCAGCTCGAAGCTTTACCTCGTCGTACTCCCGCGCGTTAACGCCGTTATCGAAGTAGAGAAGCTGCGGTGAGAATTTATCCACCAGCTCCTGCACTCGGGCAAGCCAATCCATCTGGAAGGCCTTGGAGTTGTTCCCACTATTGAACTCCTGGTCGATGGGAGGACCATAGAATCCAGCGTACTTCGGGTCGAACTCATCCGTCTTGAGGCCCTTTGCGGGGTAGGCAAAGTAGGCGTGCTCCATGCGATGGCACGAGAGTCCGAAGATGACATTCTGCCTGCGTGCCGCAGTCGCCAGTTCTCCTGTGAGGTCCCGCTTCGGACCCATCTTTCCCGCGCACCATGGCGTCAGGGCTGAGTCGTACATTGGAAAGCCGTCATGGTGTTCCGCGACGGGAACGATGTAGTTTGCTCCGGCCCGCTTGAAGATCGAGATCCACTCATCGGCGTGATAGTTGACCGGCTTGAACAGTGGAATAAAGTCCTTGTAGCCGAATTTATCCTGCGGTCCGTAGTGCTCCGCATGCCACTGGGTGCCTTCAGGATCTTTGTACATGCGACGCTCATACCATTCACTGCCATGCGCGGGAATGCTGTACAGGCCCCAATGGATAAATATTCCGAACTTCGCACGATTGAACCATCTCGGCACGGCGTAGGTATCCCGCAGCGACTCCCAGGTTGGTAGAACGGGGCCTTGGAGGTCCGGTTGCGGCATGGCATAGGCATCAGGAGCCCCTGCAGGCGCGCCGGTCTGGAAGGCATGGAGGCTGCGCGGCAGCAGGGAAGAGCCAGCTGCGAGGCCAGAGAGAGCGAGCATTTGCCTGCGGGAAAAAAGCATATCAGCCACTCTATTGCATCCTACGTAATTACCCGCACTGCCGAAGATAGGAGTCGTATCGAGCCAGGAGAGCGTCTAACCAAGTGGGATGGCCGACTTCGGCGATACCCGCGGAGCCGCTCGGGCTCCGGTGAAAGAGGATCTTATGGCTGCCATACGACGGGTGTTTCTCTGCCTTTTGTCTTTTGTTCTCTTCTCCACGGGCCCCCTGACTATGGAGGCCCAGCAATCAAATACCACGACCCCGAAGGAAAAAAAGATCACTCTGGACATCGCAGTAACTCCAGACTCTGGACATCCTGTCGCGGGGCTCACCCAGAACGACTTCAAGATTCTCGACAACAAAACTCCGCAGGCCATCACTTCGTTCGCGCAGCTCGGCGGACAGAGCGCGCCCGTACAAGTTCTTCTGGTGCTCGACGCGATCAATGCGACCTTCACGACAGTTTCAACCGAACGCGATCAGATTGAACACTTTCTACGCTCTCATGGAGAGCATCTATCTTCGCCGACTTCGCTCGCGGTGGTGACGGACACGGGTATCTTCGTTCAGCAGGGGTCTTCGACCGACGGAAAGGCTCTCAGCGCTGCGCTGGATCAATACACGATGCGTCTCCGCACGCTTCGTCGTTCAACCGGCTTCTATGGTGCCAGTGACCGGACGAACCTGTCTCTCCACGCCCTGGATCAACTGGCTGCGCAAGAAGGAGCAAAGCCGGGACGCAAGCTGATTCTGTGGGTGTCACCAGGTTGGCCGCTTCTCAGTGGTCCCGCGGTTATGCTCACAGCGAGGCAACAAAGTCAGATCTTCTCCAGCGTTGTGGGACTTTCGACCACTCTCCGTGAAGACCGGATTACGCTCTACGCCCTGGATGCGCTTGGCGCCACGGAATCTGTCTTCCGCAGCACTTACTATCAAAGTTTTACCCAGGGCCTGAGCAAAACATACGACGCCAACATCGGCAATCTGGGGCTGCAGGTCTTCGCCGTCCAGTCCGGTGGCCTCGTCCTGAACTCCAATGACCTCGGCACGATACTCCAGCGTTCACTCGACGACGTAACCGCGTATTACGAGGTCACCTACGACCCTCCTCCTGCGGAGCATAACGACGAATATCACGCGATTCAGGTTCACGTAGACAAGCCCGGCCTCAAGGCACGGACAATGAAGGGCTACTACTCACAACAATAGTCTCTGCAGGCTGATTCGAAAGTCCTGCCAGTTGACGTGCGTATTCGTGCAGCAACACCTCCGGGGATTCGAAGGGAGAATCCGTTCTGTCAGCCAACACTGAACTCCCGTTCGGTGCATCCAACCCTGAACGCGCGATGTTAAGGCGGAGCGCGAGGAGGAGTTATGGCCGATCCTGCAACAAACGACCCAACGCAGCCGATGAGCCTGCATCGAGACAAGCAGACCTTCGACGATCCCATACGGAAGGTGGGCGCTGATGCTACCGCCACCTTCGATAATTCCGAGAGCAATCCGACGGAGTGGGCAGGGAGCGAGGCCCTGGCGTCTACAGCGCCTGATGAAGATCAGACCCTCACGCCTGGACAGGAACTCAATCCAAAAGTTCGTGCAGATGCATTGGACGCTGGCATCAACGATGCCGATCGATCTAAATCGGCTGCCGGGAGCGACGCCAACGTGATCGATGACGACGATATCAGTGATGATGATGAAGCCTTGATCGATGAAGCTGGCATCAAGAAGGTTCGGTGACGCGTAGGCCAGATCTTTGAGTTAGCGGCTGTCGCGAAGAATTCGATCTGCGATGGCTGCAACTTCCACGGCAGGTCTGACGTCGTGAACGCGAAGAATATGCGCTCCGGAGAGAATCCCAGCGACGTTGGCGGCGAGGGTTGGGTACAGCCTCGCATGGTCGAGCGACCGGAGAGAGTCATCACCCGCCGTCAACGCGCTGCGCGGAATTGTGTGCGAGAGAAAGCTCTTGCGCGAGACCCCCATCATGACCGGCAAGCCCAGCTGAGCCAACGACGATAGATGTGCGAGGAGAGGATAATTCTCTTCGAGTCGCTTTCCGAAGCCAAAGCCCGGATCGAGAACGATCCGGCTGCGATCGATTCCGGCAGCCTGTGCCGCACCCACGGTGGCTTCCAATCCAGTCACCACCATTGGAACAATCTCTGATTCCTGGAGCGGAGGAAGAGAACGCCATTCGGAAGGCTTGCCCCGTGTATGCATGAGCACCGACCCACAGCCGAGGCTTGCACAGGTGGAAGACATGGCAGGGTCCCATAGGTGACCGCTCACATCATTGACGATCTCAGCGCCCGCTTCGACTGCCATTCGTGCGGTCGAGGCGTGGAACGTGTCGATGGAGACAATCGTCGAGGGGCGCTCCCGCAGGATCGCCGAGAGGACCGGAAGCACGCGGGCCTGCTCCTCTTCGGGAGATACCGGCGTTGCACCCGGGCGTGTGGATTCTCCGCCCAGATCGATCACATCCGCCCCCTCATCGAGCATGGCCATAGCCCGTTTCAAGGCACGTTCAGGAGCCTCTCCCGGCGTGAAGAATTGACCTCCATCCGAGAAAGAGTCGGGGGTAACATTCAGGATTCCCATTGTGACCGTGCGGCGGCCGAGCGCAAGCGATCGGGTCCGTAGCTTCCAGTCAAAGATGGGACGAGGAGCGAAGGCCATGCAGCGATTCTAGAGTGTGTACGCCTGCCCAAGGAAAGTGACGGGCGAACGCGGTCTGGATGCTAGACTTCGCCCATATGAACAGAACATCCTGTGTGGCAGCCCTGCTCCTGGCGTATACCCCCATCTGCGTTGCGCAGAAGCATAGCTTGAGGACAGAGACTGCTCTGAAAGCAGACGCTCCGGAGAAGAAGTCAAAGCTCGCAGCCGAGATCGAGACCGTTTTGGCGGAGCCTGCCGTTGCTCGCGCGCACTGGGGCATAAAGGTCACCGAGATGGATGGCAAGCCCATCTATTCGCTCAATGAGGGGCAGCTGTTTCAGCCTGCCAGCAATACCAAGATGTTCACCACGGCAACGGCGCTTGCAGTCCTCGGCTCACAGGCGACCTTTACGACCCGGGTTGTCACGCGGGGTACATTCAGTTCGCCCGGCAAGCTTGCAGGCGACGTCGTCCTAGTGGGCGCCGGAGATGCGAATCTATCGGGTCGGCAGATTCCCTATGTGTCGCCTGCGCTGCGGCCGAAGGTGGTGCCGGGGCAGGAGCCTCCGCTGGGACCGCCAGCGCTGCGTTATCTCGAGGATATGGCTGACCAGGTTGCGAAGACTGGCTTGAAGGTCATCAACGGTGACGTGGTAGGCGATGACACGCTCTATCCATGGGAGCCCTACCCACAAGACTGGTCCATTGATGACGCCGTGTGGGGATATGGCGCTCCAGTTTCGGCCCTCACCATCAGTGACAACCAGCTGAAGTTGACGGTGGCGCCCGGAACCGCACCCGGCGCTCCGGCATCTGTCATGATCGATCCAATTGCTCCCTACTACACCGCGGATACGACAGCCCTGACGACCGGTCCCGCCAGGAGCGGTGACCATGTGCAGATAGACCGTGCAACCGGGTCCAAGGTTCTGCGCATCTACGGCTCGATCGCTGTCGACGCTCGTCCGGATGAAGAGGAGATCGCCATTCATGATCCGGCAGAGTATGCAGCTGCAGCTCTGAAGGCGATGCTTGAATCCCGTGGAATCCTGGTGACCGGTGTAGCGCGCGCGAAGCATCGTGTCGCTACCGACGCCAGAGGTTTTCTCCTGGCCTCACACGAGCCTATCCCCGCCATGGAGTGGACGCGAACCTATGCTCCCGCGACACCGGCCACCGCCTGCATCAACGATTGCGGCAGTAGGACAGAGACTGTTCTGGCTCAGCATGTATCTCCGCCTTTGATTGAAGATATGGTCGTCACCAACAAAGTAAGCCAGAATCTTCACGCCGAGATGTTCCTGCATAACGCTGGCGCGGCCGTCCTGAATGATGGGTCCACCGTCAACGGAGCGCGTGTCGTCCGCGCGTTCCTGACCTCACGCGCCGGAATTGATCCGGACGACTTCGTCTTCTTCGATGGCTCAGGATTGAGCGGCCACGATCTCGTCGCTCCGCGAGCTACAGCGCGTTTGCTGCAGTTTGTGACCACACAGCCCTGGTTCGCCGGTTGGAAACGAACTCTGCCCATCGGCGGAGAAGACGGCTCGCTGGTAGAGCGATTTGGAGCGACATCGCTCAAGGATCGCGTCTTCGCAAAGACTGGAACACTGGGTGAGGCACGCGCGCTGAGCGGCTATATCGAGTGTGCCAGTGGCAAGACGGTGATCTTCTCCATCATGGACAGTGCGCATACCCCAGGCTCCAGCGCAGACCGCATTGCGATGGATAAGATCGTGGGTTTGATTGGAGCGGCAGAGTAGTCGCTCTGACCGATTAGACTAGAGGCAGGTGCCGCCCTGAGTCGCCGAAAAATTAGGAAGAGGGATCGTCACGGTCGCTCCTCTGGGAACGGGTTTCTTGAATGACCGTGGCAACGGCGGTGATCCTCGCAATCATCTTCTTCGCGACATTCATTCGTTCAGCGTTTGGATTTGGTGAAGCTCTTGTCGCGGTTCCTCTGCTTGCCCTCTATCTTCCGCTGACGGTGGCTGCGCCTCTCGCAGTTCTCATCTCGATCTCCATCGCTCTGGTCGTTGTAGCGCAGGACTGGCGCGAGGTCCACCTCCGCAGCACGGGCTGGCTCTTTGCCTCAACCCTTCTCGGAATCCCCCTCGGGCTTCTGTTGCTGACCAGCAGTCATCAGAAGGCAGTCAAGATTGCTTTGGCACTTGTCATTCTCGTCTTCTCTCTCTATTCCCTGATTGGAAGCAAGCCTCCTGAGCTGAAGAAGGACAGTGTTCCCTGGCTCATCGGCTGCGGATTTTTCGCGGGCATTCTGGGCGGGGCGTACGGCATGAACGGTCCGCCGCTCGTCATCTACGGTGCCATGCGCCGCTGGTCCGCACAGCACTTCCGGGCGACGTTGCAGGGATATTTTCTCCCGGCAAGCATCATCGGAATGGCTTTCTATTGGTTTGGTGGCTTATGGACTCGCGAGGTCACGCATTACTTCCTGTTGAGCCTCCCCTTACTCTGGCCGGCCATCTGGCTCGGCCGAGTCGTGAATCATCGCCTCCACGGAAACAGCTTTCTCCGTTACGTCTACCTGGGTCTCATGGCAATAGGCGGTCTCCTGCTCGTACAGGCTGCACGAGCATAGGTGAGAGAATAATCACGATGAAGCGAATCGGTCTTTTGTCTTTGCTGGCATGCGCGCTGGCGGGCTGCAAGTCTATCCCGCCACCTACTCCACTGGATCAACTGAACCCGCAGCAGGCCCGCGGACATGAGGTCTACCAGGCCCACTGCCAGATCTGTCACAACGACCGAACCGACACGCCGCTGGCCGGACCTGCACTGCGCGGAATATTCAAAAAGCAGTACCTGCCAAGCGGAGCTGCGGCCACCGATGAGCGCGTCTCCGCTACGATTCTTCACGGGAGGAATATGATGCCAGCCCAGGGCAACGTGATCGATCATCAGGATCTGGATGATCTGCTGGCTTATCTGCATACCCTATGAGCGACGAGATCAACGAGAAAGACGAGCGGGAGATTCGGCGGCTCGAGGCTCGCGCCGGAGGCATGTTGCCTGGCATCGCAGGCATCTCGATGTTCATGATCTTTATGACCATCCTCAACGCCTTCGCCGCGCTGCGTGGGACCTTTGGCTCCAATACCGCCAAGTACAGCGTCCTCGGCGTCTGCACGCTTCTGGCCGTGGGAGTCTTCGGTCTGCTGCGACTTAAAAAATGGGGGTGGGCCATCGTCACCGCCGGGTGCCTTCTGCTCAGCGCGGGCGATTTCTTCTTCTTCGAAAAGACGAAGGTCGGTTTCTTCCTCGTTCGAGCTCTGCTGGTGCTGGTCTTCTTCCTTTACCTGGTCAGGGCCTCAGTGCGCGATCGCCTGCGGTCGTAACGCTCTGGGCTAAGAGCATGAGGAGGAGGGAATGACAAATCCAGTCGGAGACTCTGTCGCAGAAGTATGCATGACGGGGACCTTCAACTCTCATGGGTGGGTCGCCCTCGCGGTCACCGTTATCGGTGTAATCGCAGCCATATCTTCGCTAGCCAAGGGCTTTCAGTGGCTCCGCGAAGAAACGGCTGCCAGTCGCGGCAACAGGCAGGCTCAGGATCGATGGAAGGCGAAGAGCTGGCTGCTGGGATTGTGGGTGATTGCTCCGCCCATGTGGCTGTATATCGAGGCCATCTTCCTCTATCGCCACTTCGGAAGAGCGGCCTGCTTCGGTCAATTTCAATATGCTCAGCAGATCGTGTTCCGCGGTTGGGTCGTCCTCATTGCAGTTCTCGGGCCGCTGTACTTCGGCCGGGAGATTCTCAGCAGAGAATAGGTCAGCTCTCCCGCTGACGTTCGCGGAACGCCTCCACCTTGTGCCGATTCCCACACAGTTGCATGCTGCACCAGCGGCGTCGGTGGCTCTTGGTTCGATCGTAGAACCACAGGATGCATCCCTTGCCTTCGCAGGGACGGACGAGGTCGAAGTCGGCCTTCGCAAAAAACTCTGCGGCAGCCTCTGCAACAGGTGCCAGAATTTGCTGCGCGCTTCCTGCTAACCGACGTCGTTCTACCCGAAGGCCTCCCGAACCAGTGACAAGCTGGGGATAGCTCAATGCCTGGGTCATATATGCATTCAACGATGCCACGTCGATCCTCTTGCCGTCTTTACGTCTCGATAACATCGGCCGGAGCATCTCTCGCAGGCTGCGAGCCTCGACCAGCAGAGCACCACGTGCGACCTGCGGCTCCTCTTCCGGTGCCAGTCCTGCCTTTGCCAGCCAGTAAAGAACATCTTCGTCGCATCCGAACACATCCACCGGTTCACCCTGCGGTGCGGCAATCGTATTCAGAAAATCAAGGACTGGATGATCGGCGAGGAACAACGGCGGGACTTCGGGAACATGGCGCATAGATTTTAGGGTCGCATTTCGGTCGCGCCACGTAGGGCATGCGCTACTTCATTGATCTAATTGTAACCTTTAAACGTTGACATAGAAAGTTACATTGACTATAAATCAAGGCATTGGTAACCGTGAATCACGTTTTTGAGCGGTTACAAAGCTCCTCATGAATCGCTATGAGTCTTGTTCCACCTAAGGAGTTCCTTTATGTCCACATCAGTAATCCCCTCGAATTCCGGCGTCTCCGCGCCGCATCTCTTTCTCCGAACAGTTAACACTGACGGCATTGATATCTTTTATCGCGAGGCTGGCGATGGTACCGCTCCGACGATCCTCCTGTTGCATGGTTTCCCTACATCCTCGCTGATGTTCCGCGAACTCATACCGCGCCTGGCGCAGAAGTATCATGTCGTTGCACCGGACCTTCCAGGCTTTGGTTTCACCGAAGTTCCCACCGGTCGGGACTACACGTACAACTTCGATTCCCTCAGCAAGACTATCGCCGCGTTCACAGACAGCATCCATCTCGACCGTTATGCCATCTACGTCTTCGACTATGGGGCACCTACCGGACTCCGGCTGGCGATGGCTCATCCTACGCAGGTGACGGCCGTCATCTCACAGAATGGGAACGCTTATCTCGAGGGCCTTGGAGATGCCTGGGATCCGATCAAGGCTTACTGGAAGGAGCCGACCCAGGAGCATCGCGACTCGTTGCGCGCCTTTCTGGAACTCGATGCTACGCGTTGGCAGTACACGCATGGCGCACCCGCCGACCGTCCAATCGACCCTGCCACCTATACCCTCGATGCAGCTTTGATGAAGCGGCCCGGGAACGCAGACATTCAGCTTGATCTGTTCCTGGACTATGCCTCCAATCTCGAGCTCTACCCTGCCTTTCAGGAGTACTTCCGCACGTACAAGCCACCTACGCTCGCAATCTGGGGCAGGCACGATCCCTTCTTCATTCCCGCTGGTGCTGAGGCCTTCAAGAGAGACAATCCCAACGCGGTCGTGACTCTTCTCGACGCGGGCCACTTCGCCCTCGAAACGCACGTTGAGGAGATCGCAGAGGCGATTGACCGGCTTTTGGAAGCTGTCGCCTGATCGAAGACCGGCGCATGAGAACGTTAGAATGGACTTCATGCGC
>NZ_JAEDXW010000030.1:0-50714 GCF_036877565.1 Edaphobacter sp. HDX4 | reverse complement strand
CTTCGCTCAGGATGACACGGCTTGTTGTGGGTGGGATTTGTGGTCAGAGGAGCGAAAGGTGTTCGCCCTTCGCTCGATGCCCACCTTAGCGACGAAGAAGCTGTCGCGAAGGTGGTTCCCGACGTTTGTGGTGATAAAGGCGAGATACAGGGATTCTTCGGCTACGCCTCAGAATGACGAGGGCAGGAAATAGCGATGGACTCGGAATGACGAGGGCTGGAGATAGCGATGGGCTCAGAATGACGAGGGCTGGAGATAGCGATGAGCTCAGAATGACGAAGAGATGCGTAGCTCATTCCGATTTATGTGTAGAGCTCGGCGGTGACGAGTTGGTTGCGGAACTTGCCGTTGGGGTCGTACTGCTGGGCGAGTGACTTGAAGTCGGCAAGTTTCGGGTAGACCTGACGGAAGTGTGCGCCGTCGTAGGTGGTGAGCTTGGCCCAGTGCGGACGCGGGTTGAAGGGGGCGAGCTTCTGTTGGATGAGCGGAAGGATCTTCTGGACCTCGGGCCACTGGCGTTTCCAGGTGAAGTGGATGGCGAGGGAGTCCTGCTGGTAGGCCATGCTGAGCCAGAGATCGTCGGCGGCGATGGTGCGCAGCTCGGTGGTGAGCAGGTGCGGGGTGATGTGGTCCTTCAGTGTTTCGACAGCGCGGATGGCCTCGTAGGCGTGGCTGCGGGGGACGAAGTATTCGGTCTGGAGCTCTTCGCCGCTGGACGGGGTGAAGTTCATGCGGAAATGCGGCAGGCGCTCGTACCAGGGGCCGGGGACTCCCATCTGGGGGGTGCAGTTGACCGCGTCGAGAGCGGGGATGGGATGGAGATTTTTCGTGGCCAGTTTTCCGTTGTAGAACATCTCGGGCGTATCGAGCTTCTGGTCAGCGGTCACCTTGCGCTTGAGCCATAGCTCGGTGCCGCGGCCCTGCTGCCAGTCGGTGAAGAGGCTGACGCTGTAGCCGGCGCCGAAGATGTCGTCGAAGTGGTGCTCGAGCTCGGCGAAGGGAAGGTCGGTGTAGACGGTCTGGGCGATCTGGAAGGTGGGTTCGACATCGAGCGTGACCCTGGTCATGACGCCGAGCAGCCCCAGATTGACGACAGCCCCGTTGAATTTGTCGCCGTCGGCGCGCGAGAGGGTGTGGAGGTCACCTTTGGCGTCGACGAACTCGATGGCGGCGACCGAGGAGGAGAGATTTTTGTTGTGGATGCCGGAGCCGTGGGTTCCCGTGGCGATGGCGCCGGGGACCGAGATGTGGGGAAGGGAGGCGAGATTGTGGAGCGCAAATCCCTTCGCGTCAATGACCGGGGCAACATCGCCGTAGCGGACACCGGCGCCGACCGTGACGGTTTTGGCCTTCTCGTCGATGCTGATGTCTTTGAATTTGCTGAGCGATACCTGGGCGTGGGTGCTGTCGGCCAGCCCGTTGAAGGAGTGGCGAGTTCCGAGAGGACGGATGCTGGCGTTGTCCTTGACGACCTGCTGGAGCTCGGCAACGCTGGAGGGCTCGAAGAGATTGTCGGTGTGGTAGGTGAGGTTTCCAGACCAGTTGGTTCGATGTGTCATGTTTTTTTGTTCAGCAGCGGAAAAACCGGGTAAAAGGGCGGTTGCGGCAAAGGCGCCGGAGGTCTTCAGAAATTCTCGCTTATCCATGATCCCTCGAAGGTCAATAACGGAACGCGGCCATGGTAACGGCTGGAGCGCAGGGGAGGGAAGTGCTATGGACGCGAGATTCTTTACAATCAAAGGATATGCCAGAGATCGAGATTAACGAGACAGAACGACAGGCCCGGTACAATCCGGCTGAGATAGAACCGAAGTGGCAGGCGCGGTGGGACGCCGACCCGAAGCTCTACGCAGCCGAAGGACACGATTCGGGCAAGCCGAAGTTCTATTGCCTGGAGATGCTGCCGTATCCGAGTGGCCAGCTGCACATGGGGCACGTCCGGAACTATTCGATTGGCGATGCGCTGGCACGTTTTATGTGGATGCGCGGACACAATGTGCTGCACCCCATGGGCTGGGATGCATTCGGTCTTCCGGCGGAGAATGCGGCGCTCAAGAACAACACGCCTCCGCGGGAATGGACGCTCCAGAACATCGCTGCGATGAAGAAGCAGATGCGCCGCATGGGCCTGAGCTATGACTGGTCGACCGAAGTAACGACCTGCCTGCCGGATTACTACCGCTGGAACCAGTGGTTCTTCCTGCAGATGTACGAGAAAGACCTGGCCTATCGGAAGAAGAGCAAGGTGAACTGGTGCCCTGACTGCCAGACGGTGCTGGCGAACGAGCAGGTGGTGAACGGCAGGTGCTGGCGGCATGAAGATACCATCGTCGAGCAGCGCGACCTGACCCAGTGGTTTCTGCGAATTACGAAGTATGCTGACGAGCTGTTGGATGGCCTCGAGAAGCTGGACGGCTGGCCCGAAAAGGTTCGGACGATGCAGCGCAACTGGATCGGCCGCAGCGAGGGTGCTCTGGTGAACTTCGCGGTCGCCGGGGAAACGGGAACAGAGAACAAGGAACGGGAAGACTGTTCGAAGATCACGGTGTTTACGACGCGCGTGGATACGATCTATGGGGCGACCTCGGTTCAACTTGCTCCCGAGCATGCTGTAGCAAAGGCATTTGCTTCTGAAGATGCGGAGCTGGCTGCGAAGATCGAAGCGCTGCTGGAGGAGCAGAAGAAGGCGCGCGAATCAGATGACTTCGGCGCGATCGAAAAACACGGCGTGAATACCGGGCGTTTTGCAATCAATCCGTTCAATGGCGAGCGCGTTCCGATCTGGGTGGGTAACTACATCCTGGCGGACTATGGCACGGGCGCAATTATGAGCGTTCCGGCGCATGATGAGCGCGACTTCGAGTTTGCGCAGAAGTATGGTTTGCCGGTGCGCCGCGTGATTGCGGCCGAGCAGGGAGATCAACCGGAGCTGCCCTTTACGGCGGAAGAGAATGCCGTGCTGATCAACTCGCGGGAGTGGGACGGGCTGCGCTGCATCGAGGCGCAGCAGAAGATGGCTGCCTTCGCGAAGCAGAATGGTTTTGGCGAGCCCACAGTGACCTACCGGTTGAAGGATTGGGGCGTAAGCCGCCAGCGCTACTGGGGCACGCCCATTCCGATGGTGTACTGCGAGAACGGTCATGACAGCCCTGAGCCCGGAAAACCACGAGTCGAGCCGGGCGGAGTGGTGGCACTGCCCGAGAGTGCGCTGCCGGTGCTGCTGCCGGATTCGATTGCGATTACGCAGGAGGGCGGATCTCCTCTGGGCAAGGTGCCGGAGTTTCTGCACACGACCTGCCCGGTCTGCGGCGGTCCTGCACGGCGCGAGACGGACACGATGGATACCTTCGTGGACTCAAGCTGGTACTTCTACCGCTACACGGACGCGAAGGACGAAGCTGCACCCTTTGCCAGCGATAAGGCGAACTACTGGTTCCCCATCGATCAGTACATTGGCGGGGTCGAGCACGCGATTCTGCACCTTATTTACTCGCGCTTCTGGACCAAGGTGATGCGCGACCTGGGGATGATCACCAACGATGAGCCTGCGGAGCGGCTGTTCACGCAGGGAATGGTGATCAAAGACGGCGCGAAGATGTCGAAGTCCAAAGGCAACGTGGTCTCGCCTGACGACATGATTGCGCGCTACGGCGCAGACGCCACCCGCATGTACGCATTGTTCGCTGCGCCGCCGGATCGTGATCTGGAGTGGCAGGAAGAAGGGGTTGCAGGAATCAGCCGCTTCCTGGGCCGCGTGTACCGGCTGGTGACAAAGTATGCGGAGACGACGCGCAAAGCTGGCATACCGCGCCTTGCAAGCCGAACCATAACCGATCAAGCGCTGCTGAGGACGCTGCACCAGACCATCGCAAAGATCACACTGGACTTCAGCGGTCGCTGGCACTTCAACACGTCCATCGCAGCAATCATGTCGCTGGTCAACGAGATCGTCGCGGCAGAGACAGCGATTGACGCGGAGCAGGCTTCACCCGTTGCCGTGGCCGAAATTATCCGCAACCTGATTCTGCTGCTTGCACCCTTCGCTCCATTCTTTGCGGCGGAGATGTGGGAACAGATCGGCGAAGAGGGCGTCGTCTTCCGGACGCCGTGGCCTGTCGCCGATGAAGAGCTTGCACGCGAGAACGAGATCGAGATTCCCGTGCAGGTGAATGGCAAGCTGGTGAACGTGATCAGAGTGCCTGCAGAGAGCGACGAGGCCGCAATCAAGAGGGCCGCGCTTGCAGATGAAAAGGTAAAGGCGCGTGTGGAAGGGAAGAACGTCGTGAAGGTTATTGTGGTGCCGGGCAAACTCGTCAATCTCGTGGTGAAGTAATGGATCGGGACCGGGGCGAGCTCGTCTCTTCTGCGGATGGGGAGGTCCGAGGGACACAGTCGTTCGTACGAACCCTGTCGGAGTGTTGGTCGCGTCCGTCACTGACGTTGCTCGAGGTCTTGTGGCGCTGGACCTTCGGAGCGCCGGTCGCGCTATTGTTGTGGCACATCGGGAAGCGCATCTTTGCTAACACTCAGCTGGATGCGTCCGCGCTTGAGGCTATGACAGTGACGCGACCTCTTGAAGCGGCGCAGACGCTGGCTTCTGCCGGGGCGCTTCTTCTACCGCCGGTTCTGCGAGAGGCCGTCTGGCTGGTGCCTCTGCTTCTTATCGCGTGGGTGGTGTGGTCGACGCTGGGCAGAACGTTTGTTCTGCGTCGCGCCGATCCTGAGCTGTACGTTCGCCTGGGAACGACGATGGTGCTGCAGCTCCTGCGCGTGGCTGCCCTGGCGGGAGCCTTCGCCTTGTGGCTCGTCTCTCTGCACTGGGCCGCAACAACGGCAGTGACGCGGCCACTCGAGCGTGGCGGTGAACCGAACCTGGTGAGCTACTTCGCCCTGGTCATCGTAGGCACGCTCGCGGTCTTCGCGTTATGGGCGGTGGTCAGCTGGTTTCTCAGCATTGCTCCGCTGCTTTCCATGCTGAGGAACCTGGGGATTGCAGCGAGTCTGTCCGCTGCTCTCCGCCTCGGCGAGGTAAAAGGGAAGCTGGTGGAAATCAATCTGGTGATGGGCATCGTCAAGATTGCGCTGCTGGTGCTGGCCATGGTCTTTTCGGCGACGCCGCTTCCGTTTGAAAGCGTCGCAACCCCGGCCTTCCTCAACGTGTGGTGGACGATCGTGGCCCTGCTTTACTTCGTCGCGTCCGACTTCTTCCATGTGGCACGGGCGGTGGCCTACCTCAAATTGTGGGGAGCGTATGAGCCGCAGAGCATCTCTGGTCCCCGGAACGGTTCCGAAGCGCAGGTGTCGAGCGAAGGCGCCAGACAGACCTCGTTGCGCCCTTAGTTTGCAGGCCCATTTACACTAGGCATGTGGACACCTCAACGATCGTCATCCTGGATTTTGGATCGCAATATACCCAATTAATCGCTCGTCGTATTCGCGAGTTCAATGTTTTCTCGGTCGTTCTGCCCTGCACGGCATCTCTCGATAAGATTCGAGCGCTCAACCCGAAGGGCCTGATCCTCTCGGGCGGTCCGTGCTCCGTGTATGACGCAGAGGCACCTGCGGCTGATCCTGCAGTGCTTTCGCTGGGGGCGCCCGTGCTGGGTATCTGCTACGGGCTCCAGTTCATAACGCATCACCTTGGAGGCAAGGTGGAGTCGGCGTCGGCACGGGAATATGGCCATGCGCAGGTGAACATCGTGGCCGAGACGGCCCTGTTTCGCGGCTTGCCGCAGACCATGGATGTCTGGATGTCCCATGGTGACGAGGCGCGGTCGCTTCCCGAGGGCTTTGAGTTGACGGCGAAGACCTCCAACGCTGTCGCCGGAATTGCGAATGAGGAGCGGCGTATCTGGGCGGTGCAGTTTCACCCTGAGGTCGCACACACGCGTCAGGGCATGGAGCTGCTGAAGAACTTCTGCATCGACATCTGCGGAGCAAAACCGGACTGGACGCCGGAGCACTTTATCCAGGCGACGGTGGAGAAGATTCGCGCGCAGGTCGGTGACGGTCATGCGATCTGCGGTCTCAGTGGTGGTGTAGACTCGTCGGTTGCGGCTGTGCTGGTGGCGCGTGCCATCGGCGACCGGCTGACCTGCATCTTCGTGAACAACGGTGTTCTGCGCAAGGACGAGTTTGCCAAGGTGCAGAAGACGATGCGCGAAGGCCTGGGGCTGAACGTCGTGGCCGTCGACGCCGGGGAGCGCTTCCTTACGCGGCTGGCTGGCGTGACCGATCCTGAACAGAAGCGCAAGATCATTGGGAACGAATTCATCTCCGTCTTCGATGACGAGGCTGCGAAGATCCTCAAGGCCGAGACGAGCGCAGGGCAGGAGATCGCCTGGCTGGTACAGGGAACGCTCTATCCTGATGTCATCGAATCCTCGAGCGTGCACGGACCGTCGCACACTATCAAGAGTCATCACAACGTCGGTGGGCTTCCGGAAGACATGAAGCTGAAGCTGATCGAGCCGCTGCGCGACCTCTTCAAGGACGAGGTTCGACGCATCGGACGCGATCTTGGAATGCCGGCTGAGATTCTGGAGCGGCAGCCGTTCCCCGGACCGGGGTTAGCAGTGCGCATTCTCGGCGAGGTGACGGCGGATCGCGTTGCGCTGCTGCAGGAGGCCGACGACATCGTGGTCAGCGAGATCAAGGCGGCGGGCCTCTATCGCAAGGTCTGGCAGAGCTTTGCCGTGCTGCTCCCGGTCAAGAGCGTAGGCGTGATGGGCGACCAGAGGACGTATGCGTACACCTGCGCGATTCGTGCGGTCGAGAGTGAAGATGGCATGACGGCGGACTGGGCTCCGCTGCCGTATGAGGTGCTGCGGACCATCTCCAGCAGAATCGTCAGCGAGGTACGGGGCATTAACCGCGTCGTCTACGACATTACTTCGAAGCCGCCGGGAACGATCGAGTGGGAGTAGACCGTGCTGAGCTTACGGCTTCAGCACGGCTGATCTGCGTACTGTCGCCTGCAGGACGATGCGGGTGTCGCGCGGAAACGCAACTTGTTTTCCGCTTGCAATCCAGCGGCGATAGACAGACAGGGCGGTACCGTAGGCGCCGATGCCCGCTGCGAAGTAGCGCGATCCTCCGGCTAAGGCGCTGATGTTGCCGATCAGGCCGATTCCATTGGCGCCGACGAAGTTGCGGCCTCCCTGGAAAGCCCCATCCTCGTCGAGAGTTCGAGTAGCGAGGGCTGCGAGAATGAGCGGGACGACGATCTTATCCTTAGGCTTAGGTTTTACTTTGCCTTCGGAGTTCATCTGGAAATCGCTGCCGGCCGCGTCGACTCCCGTCAGGGCTGTCTGAACATTTTCCTTCTCCCCTCCGGGCAGGACGATCTGCTTGAAGTCGAAGCGGAGCTCGCCGGCACGCCCGAACGACCGCGCTCGCTTGCAGGTGGTGACTGCGCCGATCAAGGTGGCTCCCTGAGGAACAGCGATGGAATGGTCCGCGTTATAGATGGGTTCCGCGACGGTTGCCTTGATGGGCTGACCGACCTTCGACGTCGCAGATGAGAGGCTTTGATCGAGGTAGGCCTGGACCAGCCAATCCGCACGACCGGCTGGCAGTTCAGCGGGAGCTGTTGTGCTGTGGGATGGCGTGACCATCTCCTGCTTTGGAACGGAGATAGGTGCGGTCGTCTCTACCGTCCAGGAGGTTCCGCTCTCGATGCGCTCGGGATGGTAGGGAAGTTGATGATAGAAGAGCTGCAGCAGACGGTCACCCTTTTCAGGAGCGGTGAACTGGCGAAGCTGGTCGTGGAAGATCTGCATGCCGGCATCGTACTGCTGATGAATGAAGCCTCCCTTGGGTGGAGGAGGGGCGACAAGCCGGTAGATGGGGGCTCCGTCCGTAGCCGGACCTGCTGAGAATGCCAGCGATGTGCCATCAGCCAGTGTGAGACGGGTAAAGCGAACCTCAGGCGTATGGAAGGGAGTGAAATCTCCGTTCAGCCTTGCGTTGTTGCGTTGCGACCGATTAGGGTGCAGACCTGTGATCGTTCCGGTAAGCGGGGTCTTTTCCGGAAGGATCATGACACCGTTCACAAAGACCGGGTAGCGAAGATAGCCGTGAACCGGTTCATTAAGGCGCATCGGAAGATGCGTGTCGATGCTGACGACGAACGGGGTGCCTGCAGGGATGGTCGCAGCGGGAGTCTGGCACCAGCCTGTCAGCCCAGGGAGAAGGCCCGCAAACGTAAATCCAGCGAGGAGGTTGCGATAGAGACCTGGCATTACATTCAAGCCTAGCAATCGAAGATGAAGGGAGCCTGAAGGCGCTCTGGAGATTTAGATCGAGAAAAATAAGGGATGTAAGCAGTCTGCCATTGCAGAATTACAGCGGATCTGTCACTTTTTAGAAACCCGCTGTTGACTTCTGCGTCTATACGGGTAGACTCCACATAGGATTGCCTGGTATGCGACACAAACCCATTTCGCACAAGCTTCTGTTCGGCGCTATATTCGCCGGACTGAACCTGCTGTGCTTCCTGGGTGCAATGCATGGCCACAAGGTCGTCCACCACACCCGCATCAACTACTCCCACATTCCGGCACAAGGCTCACGCCGGTCTGGTGCTCGGAGTAGCGTAGTTGCATTCGTCGACGCCGCCGTTGAGCATGCGGTCGTCATTCACCCATCGAACAGCCAGGCGATTCATGTAGCCCATGCCGGACCGTCTGCTTTCTCGCAGCCGGCTCTCGCACCTATTCGCTTTGCGCTGCCGGTTCCCGAAGAAAATATCCAGCTGCTGGCATGCGAAAATGTGCTGGCGCTGGGAAGTGCACCTCGCGCTCCCGGTCTCGGTCGCGCTCCTCCAACTGCATAGTCTCTCTCGCACAACTTCGCCAGACGTTGCTGATCTGATTTGCTGATCGGTGAACGTATGCGGAGATCTCCCTGTTGGGATCGATCTCTTCGCTGCTCTGGCGTCTCTGTTATCGCGATATTTCAGAGCTTTCGGCGCACCCTGCGCCAAGGTTCATGGAGAGATCTATGCAGAAACTCATTGATGGTTATGCACGATTCCGTTCTAACGTCTTCCCCAAACAGTCTGGATTGTTTGAGAAGCTGGCCAAAGGACAGCAGCCTCAGGCGCTGTTCATCTGCTGCTCAGACTCCCGCGTAGTTCCCGAAGTTGTCATGCAGTGCGAGCCCGGAACGCTGTTTCCCTGCCGCAGTGTAGGGAACCTGGTTCCGCCTCCGACCGAGACCGCGAGCGGTGTCGCCGCAACGATCGAGTACGCGATCCGCGTTCTCCGAATTCCCGATGTTGTGATCTGCGGGCACTCTGACTGCGGAGCCATGAAGGGAATTCTCGAGAGCGAGAAGATCGAGTCGCTTCCGGCGGTCCGCTCCTACCTTGAGCATGCGGGGCCTTCTTCCAAGTGGCTTACGCGCCTGCTGAAAGATGCCACGTCCCTCTCGTTCGAGCAAAAGCTGAAGCTGCTGACCGAGGCGAACGTGATCGCGCAGCTCCAGAATCTCCGAAACCACCCCGCTGTGGATGACGCCCTGAAGAACAACACGGTGCAGGTCCACGGATGGGTCTACGACATTGGCACGGGCGGCATTCTGCAGTTCGATGCGGAACAGGGCTGCTTCCGGCCGTTGCTGCCGGAAGAGAAGACCGTCGTTGTAACGTCCTCAGACCGCGGACGCAAGATTGCATAAGGGAGAACCCATGTCGACCACACTTCATCACGTCAAGACGGAAGTAAAAAAAGAAGAGAAGAGCGGAGCGTTCATGCGTGATCTTTCCGCCTCGCTTGTCGTGTTCCTGGTCGCGCTGCCCCTGTGCATGGGGATCGCGCTGGCCTCGGGAATGCCTCCGGCGACTGGCCTGGTTACAGGAATTATCGGCGGACTGGTCGTCGGTTTCCTGGCGGGCCAGCCGCTACAGGTCAGTGGTCCGGCAGCGGGTCTCGCGGTCATCGTGTTCGAGCTGGTGCGCGAACATGGCATTGCATCACTCGGGCCGCTGCTGATGATCGCGGGAGCGATTCAACTGGTGGCCGGTCTGCTGAAGACCGGCCGCTACTTCCGCGCCATCTCGCCGGAGGTCATTCACGGCATGCTTGCGGGAATCGGCGTGCTGATCGTGATCCAGCAGTTTCACGTTGTGCTGGATCGCTCGCCCAAGCACAGCGGCCCGGCGAACATTATCGGAATGTGGGATGCGATCTTCGGCGGCCTGTTTCCGTTGAACGGAAGCAAGGAAGAGGCGGCGGCTCTGGTCGGCCTGACCACGATGGCGGTCATGATTCTGTGGGAGAGGTTCCGCCCGGCGAAGCTGAAGCTGATTCCGGGAGCGTTGCTTGGGATCAGTGCTGCTACGGCACTGGCCCAGGTGTTTCATCTTGGAGTGAACCGCATCAAGGTTCCGGACAACCTCTTTCAGATGGTCTCGTTTCCCCACCTGAGCGCACTCGCGGGGATGTCACTCTCCTCGATCGCCGGAACGGCGCTTGCGCTTGCCTTTATTGCGAGTGCGGAGACGCTGCTGTCGGCTGCCGCGGTTGAGCAGATGCAGACGCGCTGGAAGACGAACTACGACCGTGAGCTGACGGCCCAGGGAGTGGGTAACCTGCTCTGCGGGGCGGTCGGCGCGCTGCCGATGACCGGGGTTATCGTCCGCAGCTCGACCAATGTGCAGGCGGGCGCGGAGACACGGCGCTCGGCGATTCTGCACGGCGTCTGGATGCTGCTGGCGGTGCTGGTGTTTTCTTCCGTGCTGCGATTGATTCCGACCGCGAGCCTAGCCGCGGTGCTGATCTTCGTCGGCATAAAGCTGGTGAAGCCTGCCGAGGTACGGAAGCTAGCGCGCTTCGGGAAGGTTCCGGTTCTCATCTACTTTGCGTCCATGCTGACGATCGTTGGCACCGATCTTCTGACCGGCGTTCTGGTGGGAGTGACCCTTTCACTGCTTCGGCTTCTCTACACGGTCACGCATCTGGAGGCGCGAGTCGTAGAAGAGGCCGGCGATACGCACGTTCATCTCTCCGGGATTGGAACGTTCATCTCGATCCCGAAGATCACGCAGGCTCTCGATCAGGTCAGCCCCCACAGCTCCATGGTGCATGTTCACTGCAGCAATCTTCGCTACATCGATCACGCGTGCATCGAGGTGATCGAGAGCTGGACCGAGCGTCTTGAGCGAAACGGACAGACGGTGAACATCGAGATGGAGAAGCTCCACCTTCGGTATCGCGCTCCGGTCAGCGAGACGGTGGTTTAAAGGTTTGATTTTTCGCAAGAGCGGGGCTGCAATCCCGTCGGCCCCGCTCTTTTTTTTACAGATCCTACGAGGTTGTACCGAGAGCAGTTGAACTACAGACGATGCAGTA
The DNA here is from genome assembly GCF_036877565.1 of Edaphobacter sp. HDX4. Lineage (NCBI taxonomy): Bacteria > Pseudomonadati > Acidobacteriota > Terriglobia > Terriglobales > Acidobacteriaceae > Edaphobacter > Edaphobacter sp. HDX4. Next base: position 39,360 of record NZ_JAEDXW010000030.1, on the reverse strand, counting down.
AGAACAAAGTAAAAAGAAAGAAGCGGCGGACTGGGGTCCGCCGCTTCTTTTTGTGCCGGTCTTCGGTTCAGAGGTTAGCCAAGCTCGTCCATGCTTTTGACCCCGAACTTCTCGTACCAGGGCGAGGCAGCCTTGAGAGCGTTGTTGACGTTGGTGATGTTCTCGACGCCGGTGGTCTCGAGCCAGTCGCGGAATGCCTTGGTTCCCTTGGTCGCGTAGATGGGAATGCCTTCCTTCCAGGTGGCGCGGCCGCAGAGTACGCCGTTGAACCTGGTTCCGGATTCCCCGGCGAGCTCAAGGGTTTCGATGAAGACCGGATTGGAGACGCCAGCTGAGAGATAGATGAAGGGCTTGTGGGTCATCCCCTCAGCGTCGCGGAAGTGCTGCAGCGCCTCGGCGCGGGTGTAAGCCTTTTCACCCTTGAAGGACCGGGTGCCCTCGACGAAGGACATCTCGATGGGGACCTCAACCTTGAGGACGTCGACGTTGTAGCGTGCCTTGCCGAACTCTGCCATGGAACCGGAGACGATCTCAGGCTTCTTCTTAGCGTAGGCAAGCGACTTCTCATCGCCACCCTCGGCGTCGTAGCCTACGGTCTCGAGGAAGAAGGGAATGTCATGGGCGAGGCACTCATCGCCGATGCGCTCGATCCAGGCGTGCTTGTGGTCGTTGACAGCGGTCTTCTCGTACGGGGTGTAGTAGAGGAGGATCTTGATGCAGTCTGCACCGGCTTCTTTGAGACGGCGGACGCTCCAGAGGTCGAGCAGATCGGGCAGGCGGCCCGGAGTCGCGGCATCATAGCCGGTCTTCTCGTAGGCCAGCAGGAGACCCTTGCCGTTCCGAACCTTGGAGGCGGGGAGACCGTACTCAGGATCGAGCAGGATGGCGGAGGCGTAGCGGGTGAGAACATCGGTGACGCAGATCTTGAACTCTTCCAGATCCTGCGCGTTGGCGGCGGCACCCCGCTCTTTCGCCAGCGACTTCTGGAGTGAGCCGCGCTGGTCCATGGCGGCGGCGGCGATCACGCCACGCGGATCGGATACGGCTTTGAGTCCGGCGAGTTTCCCTGGGGTCAGCTTCGACATGTTCTCTTATTCTCCTAAGGTTAGGTCTCTGTGGGGCCATTTTACACAGGGGGCGGGAGTTCTGGCTGGAACTGGATTGCGGAGGCCACCCACCCCGGCAGTTTGTGTGCAAAGTATTCGAAGATTGGGAGTTAGCCTTGGACCTCGTGTTGAAGCCCTTACAGAGAGATCCGATCCACTACTTCCATTCTAGCGGCGACGGTGAATTGATCGGCATTCACAAGCTGCTTATTTCACAGGGTTTGAGCGAGGCGAGAGGTTGACAGGATCAAGAGGTGTTCGCGGGTGGAAGAGAATCCGCCATCCTTCGGCGTCCATAGATGGGATGATACGTGTGGATGGAATCGAGGGCGCGAATGCCTCGGATGAGGTCGATAAAGATGAATGCATGGAGCAGGATCGCAGGAGTGGCGTTGACGGTAGGGACAGGAGTGATGAGCCTGGCGCAGGATCCGGCTGCCCACCCGAAGCAGGTGACCCCTACCACATTGACGGTAGGCGGCTACGATGGGCAGGTTCCGGTCATTCTGCGCAACGGGCACGCCTATGTCGAGGTTGAAGGTCTGGCGCGGATCACGCAATCGTCACTGGCGTTTCACGGCAGCCGGATTCTGCTGACCCTGCCGCAGGCGGCGAGCTTCGCCACTCCTGCGCCTGCAGGTGGTCCTGAGTCGGCGAAGGAAGATAAGGGATATTCGCGTGAATTTCTGCGGGCGGCACTGGAGGAGGTGGGCGTGATCCGGGAGTGGAGGAGCGCGATTGAAAACGCCATTCGCACGAACAATCCGGTAGAGCAGAGCTGGGTAGCGGGATACCGCACGACGGCGGATACGAGACTGGAGATGGCAGCGGCGTCGGCGACGACCGATGCAGACCGGCAGGCCGTTCCGCTGCTGCAGAGCGCGAAGGGAATGGTTCAGCAACTGAGCGACCGCTTTTTGTCGCTGCGATCGAACCTGACGTATGTGTCGCCGGATTCGCTGCAGAACGATGCTCTGGACCAGAAGATCCTGGCGTGCGCGCAGGGGATAGCGGCACAGGCGGCTCCGGGAGGAACATTTCAGGATGTGAACGCCTGCCACTAGGCGCCGCCGCGGACATCTTCAGGCTGAGGTACGCTGCCGGTCTCGAAGCAGAAGCAGGCCGACCATCCAACCGAAGGAACTCATAAATCCGATGTAGGCCAGGACCAGTGCGAGCCGGGTGAGGCTGGTCTGGGTGTCGCCGAAGTAGCTGTCGATGACCGTCTGGTCGAACCCGAGCCGGTCGGCGATGCAGGACTCGCGGGACCGATTTTCGCAGGGAGGCCGTTGCGGGGAGCTGAAGCCGACGGCGAAGGAGACGGTCTGGCCGACGGCAGGCACTTCGATATGAGCTACCGCCATAACCTCGATGGTGATGAAAAGAACCAGGGTGAAGATGGCCGCCGATGCCGCCCTTCGGAACTCTACGGGACTCGAAGAGTCGCGCTTCTTCCACTGAACGAAGACGGCGACGATACCCATCGACGCGATCGAGATGGGAATGGCGATCTGCTGGAGTGTCTGGGGAATGAGTGAGAGAAGAGGCGTAAAGAGGGGAACGCCGACCAGGCCAAGATAAGGTGCAAGACCGACTCCGACGCTGACGGAGAAACCGAGAAGATACCGGAGCCAGTCGGAGGCAAGGTGCGGCAACCTCGGTTTGACGGTCAGCTCGGAGTTTTGAGAGGGCTCGGGCATCACGTGGGTTATTGCGCAGCGACCAGCTCGCACGGAAGCGGGGTTGAAGTGCTGGACGAGTGCACGAAGGTGCAGCGAAGAAGATTGCCCTTTTCGCGCACGAGGTTGATGGTTCCGTTGATGGTCTTCTCCCCATCTTTGACGACGGTGTAGTTGTAGATACCTCGCCAGACGTTGGTGAGGGTTCCGCGCGAGGCCCGAGCCAGTTTGTCTCCTGCGACCGGGGTGAGTTCAAAGACTGCGCCGGCAGGACTGCTGTCGACGATCAGGTCGAGGCGATAGGCGTTTACGCTTTTGAGCGTGCTGAGGACGTCGTTTGCGCTGGCGAGATAGGGTCCGCAGACCCGCATGTCGATCTGCTTGTTGTGGGGAACGTTGGGGATGGAGGCAGGGAAGTTCTCGAGGATGTAGGCGCGAAGTGGAGCGGCGTCGCGGGGAAGACTATCGAGCAATTGCTGGCGGGTAACGGCAAGGATACTGTCGAGCTGGCCGGCGGGATAGGCGTAGCCCTGATAGTAGTAGCGGATACGGCCTTGAAACTGATCCGCAGTTCGAGCGATGCCCATGGCGATCTGAGCATCTGTGGCGGAAGGCTGCTGTGAGTACAGGGGCCCGATAGACAGAAGAAGAAAAAGAGCAATCGCGGAGTGTTCCACGTTCGACTCCTTGCCTGACGGATTGTTGCCTGATGGTACGCACGCCATCAGGAGTATGCAAGGATCAACTTGTCGTGGAACGCCCGGTGTCGGGAACTAGCGGCTGGAAGCGAGTGCCGCCTGATGAACCTCAAGAAGTTTCCGGATGCCCTTTTCCGCATAGTCGAGCATCTCGCCCAGCTGGGTCCGGCTGTAGGATTCCTTCTCGGCGGTGGCCTGGGTCTCGATCAGACCGCCGGAGGCGAGCATCACGACGTTCATATCGACGGTGGCGCGTGAGTCCTCTTCGTAGCAGAGATCAAGCAGGACATTTCCGTCGACGATGCCGACGCTGGTGGCGGCGACCATCTCGCGCAACGGAGAGGTTTTGAGGGTTCCCGCCGCGACGAGCCTGCAGGCCGAGGGCGGAACCCGCACCGCCGCCATCTCAGGGCCTGCGTCGCTCTTGCTATCGCGCTTGAAAAGCTTCTTCGGCCGAGCGTTACGCTCGAGAGGCTGTGCGGTTAGGAAGCGCGATTGGTTTATCGAATGGGTTTGAAGGTGCGGTTCCAGCGGGTTTCGTCGATGAGATGAAGGACCTGGTGGAGGGCGAAGGAGCTTCGCTCGGCGATGGTGGTCTTGTACTGTTCCTCCTCCGGAGTTTTGAACGACCAGTAGATGAACAGAGGGCGTCCGATGAGGTTGGCGCGAGGCACGAGTCCCCAGTAACGGCTGTCATAGCTGTTGGTGCGGTTGTCGCCCATCATGAAGTAGTAGCCGGGAGGGACGACGAGATCTTCGCCCCGGATGTGGGTGGGGAGATCGAGGGACCAGGAGGCGAGGACGTCGCGTCCCTGATCGGCCGGGATGGCGGGGAAGTCGTCGTTGTAAGGGTCGTAGTTGGCCGCGGTGGGCTGGGCGGCGTAGGGTTCGTGCAGCGCGATGCCATTGCGGTAGACGATGCCGTGGAGAAGATGGATGCGATCGCCGGGAAGTCCGATGACCCGCTTGACGAGGATGTCGTGGTCGCCGCCGGCGTTGGGCGCGGGGCGGAAGAAGACGATGGGCTCATCGTGTTGAAGCTGGCCGTAGGGAAGAAAGCCGGCGCGAGGGGAGGACGGCGCGAGGGTAACGCGCTCGACGAGGACGTGATCGCCGACCAGCAGGGTGCTCGCCATGGAAGAGGAGGGAATGGCGAAGTTCTGGAAGAGGAAGGTCATGACGAAGAAGGCGACGGCGAAGGTGGAGCAGAGCGAGGCCAGCTCCTGAAGCCGGGTGGTGGATTTTTCCTGGGGGTTCTTCATCCGGGTCCTCTTGCAGGTTAGACGGCGCTTTTGAGAGCGGTTTGCTGGGCGACGAGAAGTTCCCGGATGCCTTTTTCGGCGTAGTCGAGCATCTCGCCCAGCTGGGTCCGGCTGTAGGATTCCTTCTCGGCGGTGGCCTGGGTCTCGATCAGACCGCCGGAGGCGAGCATCACGACGTTCATATCGACGGTGGCGCGTGAGTCCTCTTCGTAGCAGAGATCAAGCAGGACATTCCCGTCGACGATGCCGACACTGGTGGCGGCGACCATCTCGCGCAACGGAGAGGTCTTCAGGGTTCCCGCCGCGACGAGCTTTTCAAGCGCGATGGCGAGGGCGACGCATGCTCCGGAGATGGCAGCGGTGCGGGTTCCGCCATCGGCCTGCAGGACGTCACAGTCGAGGATGATAGTGCGTTCGCCGAGAGCCTTCATGTCAACGACGGAGCGAAGACTGCGGCCGATGAGCCGCTGAATCTCATGGGTGCGGCCGCCGATCTTGCCGCGCTCGGCCTCGCGGGCGGTGCGGGTGAGGGTAGCGCGGGGAAGCATGCCGTATTCGCCAGTGACCCAGCCGCGGCCGGAGTTGCGCAGCCAGGCGGGCACGCCCTGCTCGACAGAGGCGTTGCAAAGGACCCGGGTGTTGCCTGACTCGATCAGAACGGAGCCTTCGGCCATCGCAATGAAGCCGGGAGTGAGACGGACGGGGCGAAGGGAATCGGCGGAGCGGCCATCGGGACGAAAGAGCTGGGGTGGTGCAACGGGCATTCCGAGATTATAGACGGGGCGAAAAGGGAGGTGGAGATTCCCGAATCGGGCTTGCAGTTCCGTTTTGGGAAGCGATGAAGGGGCGGATTTGTAGCATTTTGGGAGTTTTGCTTCCCATGTATCCCGAATTGGGAATTGCCATTCCTCGTGACCCGTGGTTGTCTGTTAGCAAACATGAAACCTGGATGGGGTTGCACCCGCTGGATCAGTGACTTAGCGTCAGTGTTCCAGTTTGGCACAGCGCGTGATTACGAGAGTTTTGTCTGTGCAGCTTTACGAAAACAGATTGGAGTAAGAGAACGATGACCGTAGCAATGCAGAGCAGGGATGTACGGTACAGAGGTTCGGAGTCGGGCGCGGGGATGCGGATGGCGGAACCTGCGGCGGGGAGCGGAACGCGCAGGGCAGCGGCAAGCGGAGAAGGCGAGAGTACGAGGACTCCCGAACTGCATGTGCTGGTGGTGGACGATGATGCCTCGGTCCGCCAGGCGTGCACGTCGATCGCAGAGAGCATGGGGTGCGCTGTTGCAGGAGCCGAGAGCGTGGCACAGGCGAAACGGATTCTGAAGCACAGGAAGATCGATGTTCTGCTGCTGGACCTGAAGCTTCCGGACGGCGGAGGTCTGACGCTTCTGGAGCAGGTCAATGCGCTGTATCCCGACACGGCGGTGATTGTGATGACGGCGTTCGCTACGGTGTCGTCGGCTGTCGAGGCGATGCGGATTGGCGCCCGGGACTATCTGACCAAGCCGTTTGCGCTTGAAGAGCTGACGACGGTGCTGGAGAGGGCGGGCCAGCGGGTGCGCTTCGACGATGAGAGCCGTCAGCTGCGGGAGCGGCTGCGATCGCAGCACGACACCAATGGCCTGGTGGGACGGTCTCCGGAGATGGAGAAGCTGTACCGGATTCTTTCGAAGGTGGCATTCTCGACCCACCCGGTGCTGATCCTGGGCGAGAGCGGGACGGGCAAGGAGCTGGTGGCGCGGTCGATCCATGAGAACGGACCGAATGCGGCCAAGCCATTTGTTCCCGTCGATTGCGGCTCTCTGGTGCCGAGCCTGATTGAGAGCGAGTTGTTCGGCCATGTGAAGGGCGCGTTTACGGGCGCGGATCGTGCGAAAGAGGGTCTGCTGGCCGCGGCGGAGGGAGGAACGGTCTTTCTGGATGAGATTGGAGAGCTTCCCCTGGATCTGCAGGCAAAGCTGCTGCGAGCGCTGCAGGAGAAAGAGGTGCGGCCGGTCGGTGCGACGCAGGCGAGACCGATCTCGGCGCGCGTTCTCGCGGCGACCAATCGCGATCTGGCGGCGATGGTGGAGCAGGGGAAGTTTCGCAAGGATCTCTACTTCCGGCTGAATGTGGTGAACCTGCGAATCCCGCCGCTGCGGGAGCGGAGGAGCGATATCCCGCTGCTGGCGATTCACTTTCTGGGGCGCATGGAGAAGGAGACCGGCATTCAGCGAACGTTATCGGATGATTCGCTGCGGCTGATGGCGGACTATGACTGGCCGGGAAACGTGCGGGAGCTGGAGAATGCGATTGAGCGCGCCTGTGCGCTCTCGAGCGGACCGGTGCTGCACCTGGGCGACATGCCGACGCAGCTGCAGGATCTGAAGATGCAGCGTGCGGCAGCCGCAGCGGAGGAGGCGCCCGCCCCGACGCTCCAGGCAGAGAATGCCCCGGGCAGGTCGGGTGGCGGAGGCGCGGAGATCCTGTCGATTGCCGCAATGGAGAAACATGCGATTCTGAGCACGATCAAGCAGCTGAATGGAGACAAGCTGCTGGCGGCCAAGCTGCTGGGAATCGGCAAAACGACCCTGTATCGGAAGCTCAAGGAGTATGGAATCGCCGATGTGCCGATGGACTGATCGGCCCCAGACGCTGCAAGCCCTCGGTAATCTTCCAGGCATTTGCGCTAGGATCTGAGGAAGCTGTGGCGGACGGGAGGTTGACGATGAAGTGTAAACACCTGGACCAGATCAGGGATGTGGAACCTTCGGCGGATGGGTGCGAAGACTGCCTGAAGATAGGCGGGCAATGGGTGCATCTGCGCATGTGCGAGATCTGCGGGCACGTGGGCTGCTGCGATTCGTCGCCGAACAAGCATGCGACCAAGCACTTTCACGGAACGAAGCACCCGATCATGCGCTCGATCGAACCCGGCGAGAGCTGGGGATGGTGTTATGTGGATGAGGTAGAGCTGGACTTCAGCTAACGGCGGGGTGATGCTTCCCCCGCTCATCTGAAACGCCATGGTGGAGAGCTTCACGCTCACGAATGGCGTTGATCCCATTGACTGGTTCTATGACCAGCACCTTCCCGCATTCGTCGGATCGGCGACCTCGGGGATCTTCTCGCTCGCGGTGATGGACAATGGGTTCAACCGCATGGTCGTACCCAAATACCTCTTCTGGCACCGACACTCCCTGTTACACAACCGTTCCCATCCTCGATCAACGAGAGTGCGAGAACGGTGACGTTTTTGTTCCACGATGTTCTGCGTCCAGCCAGTACTCTTCCTGGGGCGGCAGCACCACGGCGCTTGCCAACGGAGATCTTGAATACGATCTTTGCGATGAAGGTACGAACTCTGAGGTGGATGAGGTGAAGATTACAGGAGATACGCCGCAGACGGTCTGGCAGCTCAAGACGACAGGCACAAATCTGTATCGTGCAAGCCGTCTGCCCAGTCTGTATCCGGGCGTGCAGTGGTAGATCGACCGGAAGCGGACGGCTCTGCTTCGGTTTTTGCTATGCTGGGCTCATCCTTTCAAGAGAGAGAGTGAGCAACACGATGGCAGACGAGGCAGTAAAGATTACGGTTAAGCCGAATGGACCTCTGCGGGTGGAGGGGCCAATTTCGTTGACAGATGCGGATGGAAAGCACTGGGACCTGACAGGCAAGCCTGCGGTCTCGCTTTGTCGCTGCGGAGCGAGTGGAAAGCGTCCCTTCTGTGACGGTTCGCATAACAAGATCGGATTTCAGTGCTCGGCTTCGCCGGCGCTGCTTACCTAGATCACCGAGACTGCCGCTTTGGCCTCCCCCCGAAAAGAGGGAGGCTCAAGCGGCAGCTCTGTCTTGACAGGAGTAAGACTCCGACAACGCTGACACCGAGGAAGACTTGATGAGACGTTTGACCTGGTCCGTAAAGATGTTGTCGGTTGCGCTGCTGCTCTCTCCCGCTGTTCTTGTGGCGCAGGCAGATGAGGCGGAGCCTCAGTCGATCACGCTGCCGGCGAGCAAGCTGGCGGAGTACGCAGGGCAGTATCGCGGTGTGGTGGAACCGGATATCGTCAACGTGATTCGCGTGCAGGGTGGAGCGCTGTATGCCGAAGGGGAACGTACGCAGCCGGTTGAGCTGACACCGGCTTCAGTGGACCACTTCTTCATCCGGGGAACACCGCTTCGAGTGTCGTTTACGCGTGATGCGAAGGGAAAGATCAGCGGGCTGACCACGACCGTGAGAGGGCCGCGAAGCACGGGCGCAGCCATGGAGATGGTTCGCTTCAGCAACAAGCCCACAGCGATCAATCATTTTCGTGACTACACGCGCAACGAGGTCATGGTTCCGATGCGCGATGGAGTGAAGCTGCACCTGGTGATCCTGCGGCCCAAGGGCTCGGAGAGCGGGGGCGAGCCGCTTCCGTTTTTGATGGAGAGAACACCGTATGGGGTAGATGGCGAGACCTCTACCAGCGTGAACGCCGCCAAGCCGGAGCTGGCGCAGAGTGGCTACATCTTTGTCTTTGGAGACATACGCGGAAGATATAAGTCGGAGGGCCAGTTTGTGATGAATCGTCCCATCGTCGACCACAAGACGAAGAACGATATCGACGAGACGACCGATACGGATGACACGATCGACTGGCTGCTGAAGAATGTTCCAAACAATAGCGGACGCGTGGGCGTGTATGGAATCTCTTATCCGGGATTTCTCGCGATGATGGCCGGGATTGACGCCAACCCGGCGGTCAAGGCGATCTCTCCGCAGGCCCCAATGACCAATATCTGGATTGGTGACGATTTCTTTCACAACGGAGCCTTTCGCGAGACGTACGGTTTTGACTACGTGCAGCAGCTCGAAGGACAGAAGACGGATGTGCGCGTTGAGTCGAGCGAAGATACCTTCGACTTCTTCCTCAAGAATGGGAACTTCGCCGGGGCGGCGAAGAGCGCGGGGATGAGCGATCTTCCGACCGCGAAGGCTTTTCTGACGCAGCCCGCCTATACGAAGTTCTGGCAGGATATGGCGGTGGAGCCGCACCTGACGAAGGTCGAGGTTCCGACGCTTGAGGTCGGCGGTTGGTGGGACCAGGAGGATATGTGGGGACCGCAGGCAGAGTACGCGGCGCTGGAGAAGCACGACAGCAAGCACGAGGTTTTCCTGGTACTTGGTCCCTGGAACCACGGCGGATGGGTGCCAACGACGCGACATTTAGGAGCCGTGGACTTCGGGTCGGCGACCGGCGAGACCTATCGCAAGACGATTGAGGCTCCCTTCTTTGAGAAGTACCTGAAAGATCGTCGAGGGTTCGATCTTAAAGACACCGCCAGCTTTCGCACCGGGGTTAACAAGTGGGAGCGCTATGACGCGTGGCCCCCGAAGTCCGGCTTCAAAGAGACGAAGATGTACCTGGCCGCGGACCACGGCATGAGCTTCGACGCTCCGAAGAGCGAGAGCAAGACGGAGTATGTCTCTGACCCAGCAAATCCTGTGCCTTACCGGCACAGGCCGATCCAGCCTACCTACGGAACCGGATCGAAGTGGCGCCCGTGGCTGGTGGAAGATCAAAGGTTTGTCAGCGACCGTAAGGATCTGGCGAACTTTACGACTGCGCCCCTGGACCATGACGTTACGGTTACTGGCGATGTGATGGCCGACCTGTTTGCAGCGACGACAGGAACGGATAGCGACTGGGTTGTGAAGCTGATCGATGTCTATCCGGACGATGCTCCGGACGGAATGGGCGGCTATCAATTGATGATTGCAGACGAGATTCTGCGAGGCCGCTACCGTAACAGCTTCGAGAATCCGGAGCCGGTGAAGCCGGGCGAGGTGACGGAGTACCGCTGGAGTCTCCATGGAGCCGATCACACCTTCCAGAAGGGCCACAGGATCATGGTGGAAGTGCAGTCGACATGGTTTCCGCTGTATGACCGCAATCCCCAGACGTATGTGCCGAATATCATGACGGCTCCTCCGTCAGCGTATAAGGCGGAGACGATCTCAATTTATGAATCGTCAAAGTATCCATCGCGAATTGAATTTGAGATGCCGGAATAACTGAAGGCAGAGGAGACTGCTTGAGCATTAAAAAAATCAGCAGCCGCGAGGTGTACCGCAACCCGTGGACGAGTGTGCGCGAAGACATCATCGAGCGCGCAAACGGTCAGCGCGGGATTTACGGCGTGATCGATAAAGACCCGGCGTCCATTATTATTCCGCTGGAAAAGACGGATGAGGGCGAGTTTCTCTACCTGATCGAGCAGTTTCGCTACACGGTAGGTGGGCGGTTTGTGGAGTTTCCGCAGGGCGGCTGGGAACAGGCCGATGTTGTCCCGGAGGACCTGGCTCGGGGAGAGCTGCGGGAAGAGACGGGCCTGCAAGCAGAGCGGATGACGCTGCTGAGCACGCTGCAGATAGCGTACGGTGTGATGAACCAGAAGCACTACGTCTTCCTCGCCGAAGGACTGACACGAGGCAAGCCGGACCCGGACGCGGAAGAACACGATCTCGAGGTGCGCCGTGTCAGCGTGGCGGAGTTCGAGCAGATGCTGCTGGATGGCAAGATTGTGGATAACTGTTCGGTGGCTGCCTGGGGTATGTACAAGGTGTGGCTCGAACATGGACGCCCGGCGAGGTAGTGGGAGTGAGCGAACTGAAGAACGAGGACGGTCAGAAGTCTGAGCCGGCACAGGGTCCAGTGGCTGCAGCAGAAGGCACAGAGAGCCGCCTGCGATGGGCGAACGCCGGTAGTCTTCTGTTCGCGCTGATACAGAGTGCGTGCACGGCTGTACTGGCGATCAGCGGATTTCGTGTGCTGATTGGCCTGAGCGCACTGGCGGCGGCGAGTGGAGTGTATGCGCCGCCTAAGGGGCTTCATCAGGACGCTATTCGCATTCCCATGATGTGGCTGGCGCTGCTGGGATCCCTGGCGAATCTCTACTCAGTGTGGAGGGTGCGGTCGCTGCGGGCGCGGCCTGCAGCACAGTGGAGGGTTCGACCGGTCACGCGGGAGAAGATTCGATCGGAACGGCTGCAGATTGTGCTGGCGGTAGTAACGCTGGTTCTTCTGGCGGCAGAGTGGATCACCCATCCGATGATCCATCGGGTGTGAAAGGCAGATCGGCGTCAGAGGCCTCTGCAGACGGGCTCTCGAGCATGGCTTTGGCCAGACGCGCGTGAAGGCGCTCGCTGTATCCGATGGGTAGCTCGAAGACGCGATCATCTGCCGTGAGGATGAGGATGTTCCGCGTGGAGTCGAGAACGGCCGAGCAGATCTCGCAGTGCTCCAGATGATTTTCGACGTCATGGCGGGTCTGGTCGTCGAGAGTGTTGTCCAGATAGCCGGAGATGTATTCCCAGACATGGCGGCAGTTTAGAACCATGGGAACCTCCGTCGGCCCTTAGGCTCGATGTCGGACAGTTGCGGCGCAAGTTGCTTTTGCAGCATCAGGCGGGCGCGATGCAGCCTCATCTTTACAGATGCGATGGTGATGCCAAGAGTCTCCGCGGTCTCCTTTACATTCCGCTCTTCGATCTCGCGGAGGACGAAGACCTCGCGATAGGGAAGTGGAAGCGTAGCAAGTGCATGTTGGATGAGGCTGCGAACCTCTTTCCGCTCCAGGCTCTGCGAGGGAATCTCGCGCCAGTCGGTGAGTTGTGCCGGAACGACGGAGCCTTCCGGATCGTCAATGGAATCTGTCAGGCCGGGCTGTTTGCGGCGTAGACGAGCGCGAGCCTCATTGAGTGCGATGGCGATCAGCCAGGTGCTGAAACGAGCCTCGGAACGGAAGCGGCTGAGATGACGATAGGCCTTGATGAAGGCTTCCTGTGCGACATCCTCGGCTTCGGCCTCATTGTGGAGCATCGAGAGTGCCATGAGGTAGACGCTTCGCTCATAGGGGCGAATGAGCTCGTGGAAGGTCTCGGTATCCCCTGCCAGAATTGCCGAGATCATGGCAGCCTCGTTCCTCTCGCTATCGGCCAAGGGCATCTGCTTCCAACCGTGTTGTGCTTCCCGCAGAGCAGATTGGTTCGACGTGATGCGCAGCATATGCGCATGAATGCTGAACGGCCTGTCTCTGCCGGTAGCGCGGGTGAATCACTGCCGGACTCCGGTGCATGCCCCAGGCATATCGGCCTTCGGAAGCAAAAGATAGTGGCGATCGTTCCCTTTCACATTCTGGAAGTCGACGATCATACAGCGTGACCAGTCCTCGAGGTTGAGGAAATGGCCCAGAGTGCGTTGCTGCTCGGTGGTAAGGAACAGAGCTTTGGCCCTGGATTCTGCGCATCGCTGGTAACGCATGGCTGGGGCCAGCGCAGCGATCTCGCGGCCATTTACCAGCCCATCGACGTCGCATACGTCGCCCTGGGTGAAGTAACTGATGAAGCCTACGTCTCCGGCAACGATGATGTCATCGTGGAGAGAGGCCAATCCGCTATTCCGCATCTGCAGAAAGGTTTTCGTTCGACCCATCATTGCGTGAAAGCCATACCAGGCATCCAGAGGGCCGATCAAGAGGACGAGTAAAACGTAGGCCCAGGTGAGCGCCGTGGTGCTGCGAGGGACCGACGCCCGTGCAGGGAAGTCCGGCCCGAGCTCTTCCAGGGTAAGTATGTTCCATATCGTGCTGAATACGAGGGGCCACAGGATGTAACGGATGCCCTGGATTGCTTGTCCGCGCACGCAAGCGAGAACGACAACGATCCAATAGTTGACGTTGGCGACTGCCCAGAGGAACAGTCGTTCCCTGGAGACACGAGCCCGGATCATTTTGAGCAAAACGATCACAGCCGATGCGATCGACACGACGGTGGTTCCGATTCCAAGCAGGAAGGAGCTTCCCGTAACGTGGGCGATGCCGAAGACAGGGATGATGGACGGACTCCCGCTCTTTGCCAGCGCAGTATCGGGCAGAAGGTGTCCGAACACGATACGGATAGCGAGTACGACGAGCCCAGTGCCGAGCAGGAGAGCGATCGTTCGTCCACGAGCCTGTCGGCCTTCTGCAGAGGAAGACAGCAGCTCAGGACCTCCCAGAAGAATGCTTACCAGGAAGGCGAGCATCACCAGTTCGATACGCATCAAGACGAGGAGTGCGCCGAGAACCGGCAAGGCGATCCATCCCCAGACCGGCATAGTCTTCAGGCGCGGCAGTCTCTTGCAAAGAACGGCGACCCAGGTGATCAACAGGAGGGTGAGACTGGTCTCCATTCCGTCAGTGAGCCATCGAATTGCCATGGGGGTGAGGAGTGCAATCAGAAGCCCGCACCAGAGCCGCTTTGCCCACAGGCTCTCCCGAAGACTGCTGCCGAGAGACCACAGGCTTCCGAGCAGCGCGAGGTACGCGCAGACGGAGACGGCCTTCGGCAGCAGTGGGCTAGTCGTGAGACCGCGCAGGAACGCAAGCAGGCCGACATACAAGAGGCTGGAGGTACCGTAATCCGGATGGACACCGTCGAAGGTGATGTGATGTGTTGTCCTGAGGAATGCGGCGTAGCGCAGGTGGATCAGGGCATCATCCAACATGGCGTAGCGTGTCGTGAAAAGAGCCCATACTAACCAGAGAATCGCAAGAAATAACCATGTTGTACGCTTGAAAAACAGGCTGCGCATGCGAGAACTTTAGCATAGACGACTCATGCCGCCGGGCGGAAAAGCGTGATCGATCCGGACAGCATGTGTCGTGGGTAAAGGTGCTTCAGAGATTGGAGATAGCTGGGGATCTCGGCTAATTCGCTTCAGGATCACGGAGCAGTTTCCCTGAAGGTGAAGAGAATCATTCGATTCCCTCGGCGGTAGTCGAGAGTTCGTGCTCAAGCGATCGAGATATCTCGCCTGGTTTGCAGCGCCACTGTGGAGCGGTGCTGCAGGAGATAGTCGAGCGACAAAAGGCCCGGACCAAACGCAAAGATCAAAATGGCGGCAAACAGAAACGTAAAGGGATCGGCGGCATAGAACTTGCCCGGGTCGGAGAAGATTGCGAGCAGGGCATCGCGGCTCGCAGTCCAATATGCCACCAGCATCGAAAAGGTAAGCATCAGGGAGATAGGACGCGCAAGAAATCCGATGATCAGCAGCATCCCGCCGAAGAACTCAAGGCCAGAGACGAAGTGCGCGTTGAGGGCGGGAAAGGGAATGTTGAGCGAGGTAAAGAACTCAACAACCCGGTCTTGATTCCGCAGCTTTCCGAGGCCGGTCTGGACCAGTTGCCAACCCCAGTAGAGGCGAATTGCAAGAAGCAGGGGGGAGCAGAGCTTTTCGGCGAAGCTGCAGAAGACCGCGTGTATGTACGCAAGTTTTGACAGGACTTTCATGAGGACTCCGTGCTGCGTGACGTGCAGAGCCAGCCCATCTGCATCAGGTAGTGAAAGGACGCCTGGATGTGTGCCGCGCGTTCGGACTCAGAGAGGGGGCTGTGGGCGAACGCAGCTTCAATCGCGCCGCCAAGGGTCTCACCGTGTTCAAAGGCGCGCAGCAGAAGATAGTCCTCTCGAGTGAGACGCTTGTAGTAGACGGAGTTCTCGTGCCTGTGAACGGCGAGATAGGTTCGTCCTGGCACGGGTTTACGCGAACGTGTGCGGCGAACCAGGTGGATGCTGACGGCGTTCGATGCCTGTGCACCGGCCCCTTCCGAGGCATCGCGCACGGCGAGTAGGGTATCGTCGACTGCGCTCGGGGCTTCGAGAAGGCGCAGATAGGGTTGCAGCTCCAGATGCGATCCGTCATCGAGCGCGGCAATCTCGGCCGTCGTCAACGAAGGCCGCTGCTCATTATCGAACGCCTCGATGTGAGCCCATTCCAGTTGCGCCATGGCAACTGCATCAGCGGTCATCGGGTGCGTGTACTGCGGATTGTCCTGCAGCCAGCCGACAAGCGAGGAACCAAGATTGCGCAATGTGAAGGAGCGCGAAGGATGCGCTTCAAGATAGGCGCGCATCAGCCGTTCAAAGCGTCGTGTCCCGACAATAGCCTTTAGGCCGGGGAAGTCTTCTTCGAAGGAAGAGAAGAGGCGGAACCAGTACTGCCGGTTGTAGATCTCGAGCCGTTCAAAAGAGGTGAGGCGATCGTTCGGCTTGATGAACGAGTCGGCCTCCTTCTCGACGGACTGATTCTTCGCGTCTCGCCGACGCATCTGTTCGTCGCGGGTGAGTGGGCTCATTACGGCAGCGGCCATCCGCTGCTGCAAGGCCCGAAGCTCCGGTGCGTCGCTCATGCTGTCACCGCGAGGTCCGGCAGATTTATCTCCGGCCTGAGATAGCGGTTCGCCTTGAGAGCTTCCGCATGGACTTCGTCGAAGGAGGGGATGGAGTCATCCCACTCCAGCAGGGTAGCCGTCGGACCGCAGCGCTCAATGGCCCGGGCATAGAGATCCCAGACGGGATCGAGGACCGGATGATCGTGCGTGTCCAGGATGTATCTCTCGAACTTCGAGTGCCCGGCGATGTGGATCTGGGCGACGCGTTCGGCGGGGACGCTGTTGACGTAGACGTGCGGGTCGAAGCCGTGGTTCTGCGAAGATACGTAGATATTGTTTACGTCCAAAAGAATTCCGCAGTCGGCCTGCTCGACCACCTCGTTGAGGAACTGCCACTCCGTCATCTGGGAGACGTGGAACTCGGCGTAGCTCGAGACGTTCTCGACAGCGATGGGGATCTCGAGGAAGTCCTGAGCCTGACGGATCTTCTCGGCGGTCACGCGGGCAGCCTCGAAGGTGTACGGCATGGGAAGAAGCTCGTGGGTATAGGTTCCGTCGACGGAGCCCCAGCATAGATGATCGGAGAGCCAGGGAGTGTTGGTTCGGCGAACCAGCGCCTTCAGGCGGCGGAGATGTTCGCGTGAGAGGGGTTCGG
This sequence comes from Edaphobacter sp. HDX4, assembly GCF_036877565.1. Lineage (NCBI taxonomy): Bacteria > Pseudomonadati > Acidobacteriota > Terriglobia > Terriglobales > Acidobacteriaceae > Edaphobacter > Edaphobacter sp. HDX4. The sequence continues at coordinate 22,773 of NZ_JAEDXW010000030.1, read as the reverse complement.
CTGAGCCGAAGTACATGGAGACGCCATGTTGCACGACGCGATATTGATCAAGGATGCTGTCCAGCACCGTCAGCGGGCGGCCGGCATCGACCATGTAGTTCTCTGAGATGATCTCAAACCAGTCGACCACTGGCTTCTTCTCAAGGATGTGGCGATAGTGGGGTACGCGCAGGCCGATCCCTACACCATAGTCTTTGTAGCCATTGAAGCGATTTGCCGGCATGCCTTGATCCTCTGGAAGGTAGACGCCCAGGCTGTACCGCCGCGAAACCAACATCACGGCGATACAGCATCGTCGTGATGACCTTAGTGCTTCTTTGATCCGTCGGTCGCGCAGCCGCCCTTGCCCTTGCAGCTGTTCTTGCCCTTGCAGCCATTGTCGCCGGCCTTACAACCGCCCTTGCCTTTACAGTCGTTCTTGCCTTTGCAGGAGTGCTTATCCGTGTCCTGTGCCATCATGGCAGATGCACCGAGCATCGCCTGTCCTACCTGAGCACCATTGTGGGTGACCGAAGCGTGAACCGGGGTAGCGGAGCCACTCAACAGTCCGGTGACGGCGGCGCCTAACATCATTGCCTTAAAAGAGTTCTTCATGAAGTCTCCTTGTCGTTCAGGGAGAAATTCTTCCCTGTATGCCTCGTTAGATACGAGGTGACCAAAAGGGTAACAGCTTTCCGGATGTCATTTGTCACAGAAACGGAATGCCTTTTGTCATAGAAAGGCCGAAGAATGAATCCATTAACGCCATGAGGCCGGATCCATGCATCCAATTCTGTGTGAACGATCGTACGCACGACGCTAACAGCACATCATCTTCTTCTCGACGCAAGAAACGGGGAGTTTGGGGCTGGATCTTTATCTCTGCCCTCTTTGTAGTAATCGGCCTTGCTGCAGCTCTGGAGATCATGCTCCATCGGGCGGACCCCATTCTGCGGGGCAGGGTTATCGAGACACTGAGTACGCGTTTCGACAGCAGGGTCGACCTGGATGCGTTCCACGTCTCGGTTCTCAAAGGCCTTGAAGTCACGGGTGACGGGCTGCGCATCTTCCCTACGGATGAAGTTGTCGCCGCCGGCGCCACTGCCCCGCTGATCGCGATCAAACACTTCGCCTTCCACGCGAACGTCTTGGGTCTGTTTCAGAAGCCCATGCACGTTGGAACCGTAGAGGTAAGTGGCATGACGATCAGCGTACCTCCGCGCGAGATGCGGAACCAAGCCCCAAAGAATGGCCGGCACGTTGGAAAGATAAAGATTGTGGTGGATGAGATCGACTGTGATGATTCCAAGCTAATCATCGGCACCATCAAGCCGGACAAGGATCCGAAGCTCTTCGATCTGCGCCATATTGTCATGCACAATGTAGGACCCAACGATCCATGGCGTTACGATGCCACGATTGTTAACGCAATTCCGACTGGAGATATCCATGCCGTGGGAACGTTTGGGCCGTGGGTGAATGACAGCCCCGGCGACTCGACAGTGACTGGCAAATATACGTTCGACCATGCGGACCTCAACACTATCAAGGGGATCGCAGGCATTCTCACTTCGACGGGCGATTTCACGGGCCAGCTGAACCGAATCACAGTCGATGGCAATGCGGACGTACCCGACTTTTCCCTGGACACAGCCCAGCACGCCATGCCGCTGCATACCAAGTTCCACGCAATCGTGGATGGCACCAGTGGCGACACGTATCTCCAGCCGGTTGAAGCCAAGCTTGGAAAGTCGGAGTTCACCTGCAAGGGAGCGGTCATCAACATCAAAGGCAAAGGACACCAGATCGACCTTGACGTTGATGTTCCTAACGGCAGGATCCAGGATTTTCTGGAGCTTGCGGTTAAGCAGCAGCCTCCGATCATGAGCGGCAGACTGAATATGAAGACGAAGCTCTCAATCCGGCCAGGAAAAGAGAGCGTAACCCAGAAGATTGGCTTGAACGGAGGGTTCACGCTGCGGGCGATCCACTTCATCAATCCCGAGTGGCAGGATAAGGTCGATATGCTTAGCCTGCGTGCGCGCGGTGAACCGGACAAGGCCAAGCCGGGAGCCAACGACGTTTACTCGCACATGGTCGGCAGATTTGGAATGGGACATGGGAAGCTGCACATCAGCCGCCTGGACTACACCCTCCCGGGCGCGGACGTGAATCTTGCAGGTATTTACTCGCTGGACGGAAACGAACTGAACTTCGACGGCAAGGTCAGGACGAAGGCCGCCCTGTCCAACATGGTGGCAACCTGGTGGAAGTCGTGGCTGCTGAAGCCAGTAGACCCATTCTTCCGGAAGCACGGAGCCGGGGCGGAGATTCCGATCAAGATCAGCGGCTCAAAGGGATCGCCTAAGTTCGGGCTCGACCTGCACCACAAGGATAACAAGGACAAAGAAGGGAACTGATCGCGGCTAGAAGCTGTTGTCGTCTCCTCCGGAATCGAAGTCATCACTGATATCGGAGCTGTCGTCGAAGTTGGAATCGTCAGCGAAGTTGTCGCTATTGTCATCGCTGTCGTTGGAGGAATCCATGAGGCCGTCGCCGTGATCGTTTTGATCGACTGCCTGGGAGAATGCCGATTCACCACGGCGATCTTCGATGTCAGGCGAAAGGTGGCTGTCGCCCGGTTGGCCGCTGTCGCCGTAGTAGTTGTTGATGATCTCGGGGCGATCGGAGTCGCCGAAGCCCCCGAAGCCGGAACCGTAGCCCGCCGCATGGCCAAACCCGTGCATCAACCCTTCGATTCCCTCAAAGGCTAGAGCGCCCGCGGCGACTCCGGCGGCAGTCTGCATGGCGGAGCGCAGGAATCCACCCGATTGTGGCTGGGCATAGCTCGGCGAATACCCGTAGGACTGAGGCGCGTATTGTGCCTGGGAAGACTGCGGCGGCGGTGGAGGTGGCGGCGGCGGGGCATCTTCGTTACGTCCGAGGAGATTGCCCAGGAAGCTGCCAGATCGGCGTGGCTGCTGCTGACGAAGCTGCTCGATCTGATTTTGAGCCTGATCGAGTGCGTACTGCTGTACGAGCACGGTCTGTGCCAGGATGTACAGGGCGTCAGGATTCCGCCCCAGCGTCTGCTGCAGCATCTGTTCGGCGTCGAAGTCCTTCTCCTGAAGCTGGGTCTGATTGACGCGCTCGATCAACCCCTGAAGCATCTGTTGTTCCTGCGGTGTCATGGAACTCCCTCCGTGCGCTGCGCACACTCGCACGTATGACGCGAGAGATACGAAAAAGGTAGGAGCAAGGTTCCCTTTCGTATCTGACAGGCCGCAGGAGCGGTCCTTCCTAGTGGACGGTCTTCATACGGCGTGACATGAAATCCATCAGGAGATAGTTCCCGAGCGTCTGCGGCGTGGTGAAGTAAGCCTTCCCGCGGCACATCGCACTGACCTTCTGGACAAACTGCATGAGAGTGAAGTCATTGGCCAGCATGAAGGTGTTGATCATGATTCCGGCTCGCTTGCAACGCGAAACCTCTTCCAGGGTCTCTTCGATGACCAGAGGGTCGAGGCCGAAGGCGTTTTTATAGATGCGTCCATCCGGAAGCGAAAGCGCGGAAGGCTTGCCGTCGGTGATCATGACAATCTGCTTCATGTCCTTGTTCTGCTTGGCCAGGATGCGTTGTGCCAGCCGCAGACCGTCTTTGGTGTTGGTGTAGTGAGGGCCTACCTTGACGCGGGAGAGCTGCGATACCGGGATCTCCTCTGCGGTGTCATGGAAGAGAACCAGGTTCAAGGTATCGCCGGGGAACTGCGTCCGGATGAGATGCGACAAGGCCATCGCCACTCGCTTGGCCGGAGTAAAGCGGTCTTCGCCATACAGGATCATGGAGTGCGAGCAGTCGAGCAGGACGACGGTGGCGCAGGAAGACTGATAGTCCGACTGATGGACCTGGAGGTCGGAGTACTCGATGTTCAGCGGCGTGTGCTCTTCTCCTTCAATGGCCGTGCCGATGCCTTCGCGCGCAAAGACGCTGGAGAAGGTGGCCGTGACGTCGAGGTTCAACGTGTCGCCGAACTCGTAGAGTTTGGAAGAGCCATTCACCTCGACCCCGGCGGCCTCGTGGCGGGTGTCGTGACGGCCGAAATTAGATTTGCCGAGCGGGCCCAGAAGATCGCGAAGAGCCTTGTAGCCGAGGAAGTCCATTCCCTTGTCGGTGACCTCGAAGCGGGCCTCGCCGTTACCCTGGCCAAAGTCGCCCTTACCCTCCTCGGGGCTCTCGGCGTTGATGAAGTTCTGATCCTGCATCTTCTGGATGATCTGATCGATCAGCTCTTCAACCTGATCTTCAGACAGAGCTTCGAACTTCTCCTGTGCCTCTTCGTCCAGAAGCTCGCCTGATTCGAGCGCCTGCCGGATGGCATCACGAAGGCTCTCAAGTGTCTGGTCGTTGAATTCGCGGAAGTTAGAGTAGGGATCCGTGAAGCCGGAGTCGAGCAGGAAATCTGAGAGAGCCTGCATAAGATCCTCAAGGCCGAAGCTCGAGGATAGATCGCCGGTGAACTTTGTATAGCGGACGCGCTTCATAGGGCCCCCTATACCTATTCTAGCCTTCATTTCCAAATGCTGAGTGTCGCGAATCTCGCATCGAAGAACGAGAGGAGGATCGACCATGAAAGCAGTCGTTTTTTACGACGTGGGCGATATACGCCTGGAGAATGTCGCCGAGCCAAAGATTCAGCAGCCGGAAGACGCAATTGTGCGCATCACTTCTTCCGCGATCTGCGGGACGGACCTGCACTTTATCCGCGGAACCATGTCAGGGATGAAGAAGGGCCGCATCCTTGGCCATGAGGCGGTAGGGATCGTGGAAGAGGTCGGCAACGCGGTGAGGAACTTCCGCAAAGGCGATCGCGTCATTATTCCGTCCACTGTAGGTTGCGGAAGCTGTAACTACTGTCGTGCCGGCTACTATGCGCAGTGCAATCGCGCCAATCCCGGCGGCCCTCTGGCCGGGACAACGTTCTTTGGCGGACCGGAGGATGCCGGCGGTCTGGATGGTCTGCAGGCCGAGTATGCGCGGGTTCCCTTCGCTGCAACGAATCTAGTCATGCTGCCGGAGGAGATCTCTGACGACCAGGCCATCATGATGAGCGATATCCTGCCGACCTCGTATCAGGCCGCCAGCATGGCTGAGATCAACTCGGGAGATACCGTTGCCATCTTCGGCTGCGGTCCGGTGGGAATGATGGCCATCGCATGCGCTCAGCATCTCGGTGCAGGCCGCGTATTTGCCATCGACCAGGTGGCCTCGCGGCTGGAGATGGCAAGGAAGCACGGCGCCGAAGCGATCGACTTCAGCAAAGAGAGTCCGGTGGAGGTGCTCCGCGAACTTACCATGGGCTCTGGCCCGGATCGCGTCATCGATGCGGTCGGAGTCGATGCCACCTGCGGCTCCGCAAAGCAGCAGGAGAAGAAGAAGTTCGAAGCTGAGATGAAAGAGATCGACCCGCATGCCAACGATGCGAAGAAGAAGGGATGGTGGCTCGGGGGAGCTCCTACGCAGGCGCTGGAGTGGGCCGTGGAGTCTGTCGCGAAAGCCGGGACGCTCTCGGTCATCGGAGTGTATCCGCCCACGCTGAACTCCTTCCCGGTGGGGCAGATGATGAACAAGAACCTTACCGTCAAGTCAGGGAACTGCAATCACCGCAAGTACCTGCCGCGACTGGTTGAGCTTGTTCGTTCAGGTGTCATCCGTCCGGAGCAGTACTTTACGCAAAAGATAGGTGTGACCTCCGCAATCGACGCCTATCATCACTTCGATCAGCACGAGCACGGCTGGCTGAAGGTCAAGCTGGAGCCCGCCGCCGCTGAAAAGGCGGCCTAAAAAGAGATCGAAATGGAAAAGGTCTTCGAGTTTTCTCGAAGACCTTTTTTTCTTTCTCGGGAACAGGCTGCGGCTAGTTGAAGCCTCTCCGCGTACGGTTGCGTGGATTGAATTCGTCCTGCTCGCGCTCGCGCACGCGCTCCGCGTACTGCGAAGCCTGCTCAGTACGCTGCTTCTTCTCTGCTGCCGTGAAGACTCTCTCCTCCGCCCGGCTGATGCGCTTATGCGCCGTCATGCCTTCCAGCAGAAACTCTGCGGCGCTCACGGTCACCTCGGCATCGGATGTGCCGTTGACATTCAGCGGAGAAAGCTTATCGAGCAGTCCCTGGATCTGCTTGAGCTCGCCGAGCGACGCCGCTGCAGGCTGAGTGTCGTTCAACTGGACCGTGCCACCCAGGTTGAACCACTCTTCAATCTGCTGCGTGTCGGTCCCGGCGAAGTACTTGTCGAAGACCTGCGCAACGGCGAGCCGGATAATCTCGCGAACGACGGTATCGGCACCTCGCATCTCGCCTTCATACTCGAGCTCGATCTTTCCGGTGATGCCTGGAAGCGCGGCATAGATATCGCCGATGCGCGGCACCGCCAGCTCCTCTCCATGAAGGAGCGCACGTCGTTCCGCATTCGACAGGACCAGCTCCATCGTCGTGATGGGCAGTCGCTGAGAGACGCCGGAGCGCTTGTCGACCTTCTTGTCCTCGCGTGCGCTGAAGGCGATCTGCTCTACCACCTGCCGGACATAGTGCGGTATCTCGATCTTCGCTGCCGGACGGTCTGACCATGCCTCCTGCGTGGTGATGCGGATGCCTTCTTCGATGTCCTCGGGGTAGTGGGTGCGGATCTCCGAGCCGATGCGATCCTTCAGCGGCGTAACGATCTTCCCGCGCGCGGTGTAGTCCTCCGGGTTGGCGCTGAAGACGATAGCCACATCGAGAGGAAGCCGCACAGGATAGCCCTTAATCTGCACGTCTCCTTCCTGCATGATGTTGAACAGGGCGACCTGGATCTTGCCGGCCAGGTCGGGAACCTCGTTGATGGCAAAGATTCCGCGATTCGCGCGGGGGAGCAGACCATAGTGCATGGTCAGCTCGGAACCGAGGTCCTGGTTTGAGCGGGCCGCCTTGATCGGATCGATATCGCCCACCAGGTCGGCAACCGTAACGTCCGGGGTCGCCAGCTTCTCTACAAAGCGGTCCTCCTGGTTGAGCCATGCGATTGGGGTCTCATCGCCCAGCTTCGCAATCAGATCGCGGGAGTACTTGCTGATGGGCGCGTAAGGATTGTCTCGAACCTCGGATCCGGCGACATAGGGGATCTGCGGATCGAGGAGCGTAGTCAGGGCCCGCAGGATGCGCGATTTGGCCTGTCCGCGGAGTCCCAGCAGGATGAAGTTGTGTTTGGAGAGAATGGCGTTCACGATCTGAGGAACGACCGTGTCCTCGTAACCGACGATTCCAGGGAAGATCGTCTCCCTGGAGCGCAGCCGGGCCATCAGGTTTTCGCGAAGCTCGTCCTTGACGCTGCGGGCCAGGCGTTCGGGAGTGAATTCGCTTTTACGGAGTGCGCCTAGAGTCGACGGGAGTAGATTCGCCATAATTCAAGTATAGACGCCAGCCGTGCCCGGAACGGCTCTAGTCCCGCCAGCAGAGCGCCGAGACCGACGGCAGGGCGGCTAACTCCCGCAGCACCTTGGGCGTATTCGGGTGCATCTGGTCCCGGTGAGGCCAGCGTAGTTCACAACTTAGGGATGCAAGCTCCGACTCCCGATAGCGAACAGTCCAGGTGCGGATCTCATAACCTGAACTCCGCAACCTCTGGCGAAGCTCCTCTTCTGTAGGACGTTCCGCCATCGTCGCCGCCTCAGGTGTGGCGAACTCCACAGAGAGACTGCCGGTGTGAAGCGTGGGGATGTGTCTCTCGACGCGTTTGAGGACCCACAGGATGATGAGCGCAAGACCCGTGCTGAAGGTAGCCAAGATGAGCTGACCTCCACCAAACAGCAGGCCGAGCACCGTCACGAACCATATCGTTGCAGCGGTGGTGACTCCGTGAATCAGGCCGTCCTTGCGCAGGATGGCTCCCGCACCGATAAATCCGATTCCCGACAGGATGCCAAGGGGAAGACGCATCAGGTCCAGAACCACGAAGGAGTTCGGAGCTTTTCCCGTTGTGTTCATCAGCTGGTTCGCCTGCAGCATAGCCAGAGTCGCGGCCAGGCAGACCAGCATGGTCGTACGAATCCCGAGACTCTTGCCTTGCTCGTCTCGGTTATAGCCGATGGCAAAGCTGGCAATGGTTGCCAGCAGGATTCGGAGGGCAATCTGCTCCCATGGCAGAACGACCGACATCTCTGGTTAGATGTGGAATCAACGGCGAAGGTCTTCCCGGAGGGCCTCCATCTCGGCCAGAGCGTGCTGGTTACCGGTGCGGTTGGCTGCAGCGATTCCGCTGTGCAGGCGCTCCAGCGCATCTTTCGTGCGGCCCTGCTTGGCGAGGGTCTGCGCCGACATCTGGTAGGCGGGAACGTAGTCGGGATTGTGCTCGATCGAGCGGGCAAACTCGATGAGAGCGGCGTCGACGTTTCCACTGGAAAGATGAGCCATTGCCAGCCCATAGCGGGCGAACGCATCTTTCGGGTTCTGGTCGAGCACCTGGTTGAGAAGTGCGATTCTGTCCATCCGTTGATGTTCCGACGAGGCGACCCTCCTTGGCAAGCCGGTCAAAGGCTCATGGTCGGATTACACTGGTAGAAATGAGCGAAGTCGTCCTGGAAAGAGCGGTAAGTGAGTCGCAGTCTGAACGCAGCGAGATTATTTTTCCTTCCGACGCAAATGCCCTCGGGAATCTCTTTGGCGGTCGGCTTATGCAATACATCGACCTGGTAGGAGCCATGGCTGCCAGCAGGCACGCCCGGGCGATTACGGTGACGGCCAGCATGGATCACCTGGACTTTGTCGCTCCGGTTCGCGTAGGTGATCTGCTGATCCTCAAGGCAAGTGTCAACCGTGCGTACCGCACCTCCATGGAAGTGGGCGTGAAAGCCATGGTCGAGGACGTCCGTCATAACCGGATGCGTCACGTCTCCTCGGCTTATCTGACGTATGTGGCTATGGATAAAGATGGAAACCGGCTCATGGTTCCGCAGGTGATTCCTCAGACGGAACACCAGAAGCGCCGGTATGAGGACGCCGGTCGCCGACGCGAGATGCGGGCCGGTGAGACACTTCGCAAAAAAGAGATACGTGCCGCCCTCGGCGACGAATGGCACGTCTGAAGATCAGGAAGGATTGTTTATGGGACATATGGGAGCAGGAGTTCCGCCGGCACCGCAGCCGTTGCCGGGAGTAGCGCACGTCGTAGCCATTGGTAGCGGCAAGGGTGGGGTAGGCAAGACCACGGTCGCGGTTAACCTCTCGGTGGCTCTGGCCCGGCTGGGGTACAAGGTTGGTCTGATCGATGCCGATATCTACGGGCCCAACGTTCCAACCATGTTGGGAGCGACACGGCAGCCCAACATCGTAGGAGAGAACCGAATTGAGCCGATTCTGGCTCACGGTGTGAAGTTCATCTCGATCGGTCTGATCTCGCCCGGCGACAAGCCCCTGGTGATGCGCGGACCGATGCTGCACCAGATCATCCGCCAGTTTCTGCAGCAGGTGGAGTGGGGCGAGCTTGATTTCCTGATCGTCGACCTGCCTCCGGGAACGGGAGACGTGGTCATCTCGCTGGTCCAGACGGTCCCCCTGACAGGCGCCGTGGTCGTCTCTACGGGTTCGAACGTCGCTCTGGAAGACGCTCGCAAGGCCCTCGAGATGTTCCACCAGGTAAAGGTCGAGGTGCTTGGGATGGTCGAGAACATGTCCCAGATGACCTTGCCCTCCGGAGAAGTGATCGATGTCTTCGGCGCGGGAGGCACCGAGCGCACTGCAGCCCAGTTCGGTCTGGACTTTCTCGGAGCGCTGGAGCTGAACCCTGCGATCCGCGAGGGAGGGGACAAGGGACTTCCGATTGCGCTTGCCGGGCCCGATTCCAAGCTATCGGCGGAGGTCTATGCCGTGGCGCGGCGGGTGGCAGACAAAGCCAAAGAGGTTGCGTCTAAGAGTGAGAACGTCTTCGAGATCAGCTAGGCTGCAGCGCTCCGCTTGACGGGGACGCGATAGACTGGTCTCGACGGGGGTACGAGATGGCAGACACAGTGCGGATTACGGTTCGGCAACGTGCCATTCTGACCGCCATCATCGAGAGCTATATCGAGACGGGGGAGCCGGTGGGCTCCGGCACGATTGCTCGTCTGCAAAGCCGGGATGTCTCCGGAATGAGCCCGGCGACCATCCGGAACGAGATGGCCGAACTCGCAGAGGCGGGACTCCTCGAGCAGCCGCACACCTCTGCCGGAAGAGTGCCTACGGCGCAGGCCTTTCGGATCTACGTGGAACAGCTGACAGAACGCGTCCAGCCCGCCGGACGTGCCGAACGGTTGCCCGCGCGGTCGCGACAGCAGATCGACCGGAGCTTCGTCGGAGTTGCCGGAACCCAGGCTGTCCTGGAGCGAACCTCTCACGTGCTGGCTATGCTCTCGAGCGGCGTAGGGGTGGCGATCGCAGCAGCAACAGAGGGCGATCTGCTGGAACATGTCCACTTTTCACGGCTGGCCCCTACGAGCGTTCTGGCTGTCGTCGTGACACGTTCCGGCATGGTGCGGGATCGAGTGCTGGCGCTGGATCGCGATCTTTCGCTGGGAGAGCTGGAGATTGCGGCGAACTTCCTCAACGAGAACTTCCGGGGCTGGGGCATCGAAGACGTTCGCATCGAACTCGCGAGGCGGGTCGAGGAGGAACGCAGCGAATACCAGAGGCTCCTGGAATCGGTGCGGCAACTCTGGGGTAAGGCAGTTCCGGCGGCGCAGGCTTCAATGCCCCCGGTTTATGTGGAGGGCGTGGCCAACCTGGTTGGCTCTCGTGTCGATGGCGAACGCCTGCGGGAGATGCTTGGAGCTCTGGAGGCGAAACAGCGTCTCGTAGAGCTTTTGAACGCCTATATCGATACGCAGCAGGAGAGTGTCCGGGTCGTCTTCGACCTGGAAGAGCAGGCTCCCCAAATGGCTGGCCTTGTGCTCATTGCCGCCCCCGCCCGAATGGCAGGGGAGAACAGGGGCACTATCGGGGTGATCGGTACTCCCCGGATGGATTATGAGAACACGATGAACGCGGTCAGCTACCTGTCGCGCGTCTTCGATCGGGTGATGCTGCATCCTTCTGAACAGTAGGAGCTTCCGTTAGAACTCCGCGGGGCCTGACTCGGGCTTGCACAATCAGCGATAATAGAAGAGGAAACCAGATATGAGGAGACATGATCCCATGCAGGATGAGACGACTGTGCAGGCTGTACAGGAGGGCGAAGTTGTCGCCGGCTCTCCGGAAGAGCCAGTGCAGGAAGGGGCTTCCGCCCAGCAGGCGGAGCTGCAACAGGTAAAGGGTGAGCGCGACCAGCTTCTGGATAGGCTGGCGCGGCTGCAGGCCGAGTTTGATAACGCGCGCAAGCGTGAGGCGAAAGAGCGCCAGGATGCGCGGGATTACGTAGTTTCGAGCACGGTAGAGCCATTCCTGGGAGTGATGGATAACTTCCAGCTCGCTCTCAAGGCTGAGGGCTCACTCGAGCAGCTGCGGGCCGGAGTGGAGTTGATTCTAAAGCAGATGGAAGACGCTCTGAAGAGCCTGAACGTGGTTCCGGTCGAGAGTGTCGGGGCGCAGTTCGATCCCCGGGTCCATGAAGCTTTGGCAAGCGTTGAAACCAAGGAGTTCCCCGATCATCAGGTATTAGAGGAGATCCGGCGGGGCTACAAGGTTCGGGAGAAGCTTCTCCGGCCCGCTCTGGTGAAGATTGCTTCCAATTCGTCAGTCGTCAGTGAGTAACCACCAAAACTGCGATTGAGGGTTATCGATTTCAGAAGGTTCTAAAGGATGAGTGCGACGGCAAACGTGACCAAAGTCGATTTTTACGAAGTGTTGAGCGTCTCCCGGGACGCCTCGGACCAGGAACTGAAGACGGCCTATCGCAAGCTGGCGATGCAGTACCACCCTGATCGTAATCCCGGCGATCACGCGGCCGAAGAGAAGTTCAAGGAGTGCAGCGAGGCGTACCAGGTGCTGAGCGATCCGGAAAAGCGTGCAGCCTACGATCGCTACGGGCATGCCGCGTTCAGCGGAAGCTCGAGCGGCAATGGCGGCAGCCCGTTCGGCGGCGGCTTCGGTGGCGCGCAGGACCTTGGCGACATCTTCGGCGACCTGTTCGGCGAGATGTTCAACATGGGCGGATCGGCCCGGGGCGGCAAAGCCTCGCGGGTCCAGCGCGGCCGTGATCTTCGCTATGACCTGACCCTTGAGTTCGAGGAGGCGGTCTTCGGGATGGAGCGGGAGATCAAGATCCGCCGCAACGAGACCTGCACGGAGTGTCATGGGACCGGGGCGGCCAAGGGAAAACAGCCCACAACCTGCACTCAATGCGGTGGCCGAGGCCAGCAGAGGTTCCAGCAGGGATTCTTCTCCGTCGCCAAGACCTGTTCTGCATGCGGTGGGACGGGAACCCTCATAACTGACCCCTGCTTCAACTGCCATGGCGAGACCAGGGTGCAGGCGGAGCATACGATTCTGGTGAAGGTTCCGGCAGGCGTCGAGCAGGATACACGAATCCGCTACCAGGGCGAGGGAGAGGCTGGCAGGTTTGGCGGTCCCTCGGGCGACCTGTATGTCGTCTTGAATGTGAAGCCGCACAAATTCTTCGAGCGCGATGGTGACGACCTGCACTGCGTCATGCCGATCTCGTTCCCTCAGGCTGCCCTGGGAACTGAACTCGATATCCAGACCCTTGAAGGAACCGAGGTCATCCGGATTCCGGAGGGAACGCAGAGCGGTAAAGAGTTCCGGCTACGCGGCAAGGGTGTACCGCACCTGAACGAGCGCGGGAAGGGCGACCTGATCGTTGAGATCCGCGTTCAGACTCCGGCGAAGCTAACGAAGCAGCAAAAGGATCTTCTGAAGCAACTGGGTGATTCCATGAACGTGGAAAATATTCCGACATCTCGCGGGCTGTTCGATAAGGTCAAGGAAATGTTTAACTAAACACTTCATATTATTGAATGCATTGCATTTGCTGTCTTATCTCCCATCCTTTTGCAGCACGCCTTCAGAGCGTAAACAATAGATGAAGGCCCCGATTAAAGTATCGGGGCCTTCATTTTGGCGCAGGCTAAATGGCTGCGATGGTTGACTGGCGGAAATACCTGTTGATTTGGGGACAACTGCCGATGACGGGAAGGACAGAGATGGCGTCTCAAAGGTGAGGCTCCCGTGCCTATGTCCGTCGGTGTCGCTCCGCTCAGTAGGGGAAGACAATCGAACTTCTCAATTTTCCATTGATTTTGATGCTTGCGACCTATAGAACAGTTGCTGCATCCAATAGCTAATAATCTGATAGAAGGACACTCAATGGCAAGCGATTTCGTAAGTGTGATCAAACCGACAGTAAAGAATCCGGAGGGGGGCGAGAGCGCGAACGGTAAACTTCCAGTTCCGGTATTGCCAGTTCGGGACACGGTTCTCTTCCCGCATGCGGTCCTTCCTCTGACGGTAGGGCGCGAGAGCAGTATTCAACTTATTCAGTCTCTGGGAGAGGAGAAGTCGATCCTCGTGGTGGCCCAGCGGGACGCCCGTCAGGACACCCCAGTTGCTGCCGATCTCTATGCGGTTGGCACCCGCGCGACCGTACACAAGGTCGTGAAGATGCCGAACCAGAGCCTGTTTGTCTTCACGGAGGGCAATGAGCGCGTTACCCTGGGCGAGTTCACCCAGCTGCAGCCATTCATGCTGGCCGAGTTTGAGGCCATCCCCGAGACGGAGCCTCGGCAGTCTCCCGAGTCGGAGGCGCTGCAGCGGAACGTGGTGAGCCAGTTCCAGCAGATCGTAAGCTCTTCGCCGACCCTGTCGGACGACCTGCAGACGATCGCGATCAATATCGAGGAACCAGGACGTCTCGCCGACTTTATCTCGGCTTCCTTGCCGTTTCTGACGACGACGGACAAGCAGGAGCTTCTGGAGACGCCGGACGTAACCAAGCGCCTGGAGCGCATCAATCAGCACTTGGCCAAGGAGCTCGAGGTTCAGCAGCTCAGGAATAAGATTCAGACCGAGGTGCAGGACTCGGTGCAGCAGTCGCAGCGGGATTACTACCTGCGCGAGCAGCTGAAGGCGATCCAGAAGGAACTCGGGGACGTAGACGAGACCCAGAAGGACATCGCCGAGCTGAAGGAGAAGATCGAGTCGGCCGGCATGCCGGAAGAGGTCAAGAAGGACGCCCTGAAGGAGCTTGCCCGTCTCAGCCGGATGAACGCGATGGCGGCGGACTACAGCCTGACTCGTAACTATGTGGAATGGCTGGCGGTCCTGCCCTGGGCGAAGAGCTCAGCGACCGAGGTCGACATCCTGAAGGCGAAGGAGATTCTGGACACGGACCACTACGGTCTGAAGAAGGTGAAGGACAGAATCCTTGACTACCTCTCCGTTCGGCGCCTGAAGCCGGATATGAAAGGGCCGATCCTCTGCTTTGTCGGACCTCCAGGCGTGGGTAAGACTTCGCTGGGCCGATCGATTGCAAAGGCACTCGGACGCAAGTTCTCGCGTATCTCACTCGGCGGCATGCACGACGAGGCGGAGATTCGTGGGCACCGGCGGACCTACATCGGCGCGCTGCCCGGACAGATCATTCAGCACCTGAAGAGGGTGGAGGTGAATGACCCGGTCTTCATGCTGGATGAGATCGACAAGCTGGGACGCGACTTCCGAGGAGATCCTGCGAGCGCGCTGCTCGAAACGCTCGACCCGGAACAGAACAACACGTTCCGCGACAACTATCTCGATCAGCCGTTCGATCTGAGCAAGGTTCTGTTCATCTGCACAGCCAACCAGCTGGACACGATTCCGGGACCTCTGCTGGATCGCATGGAGATCATCGAATTGACGGGTTATACCGAAGAGGAGAAGGTCAATATCGCGGAACGGTACCTGATTCCGAGGCAGTTGAAAGAGAACGGCGTCGATACTGCGATGCTGGACTTCCCGACGGAGAGTGTGGCGCTGGTAGCGCGGCACTATACGCGTGAGGCAGGTGTTCGCAGACTTGAGCAGCAGATTGGAACGGTGTGCCGCAAGGTCGCTCGCAGAATCGCCGAGGGTAAGACCGAGAAGATTACGGTTACGCCGGAGGTGATCCACGAGTTCCTGGGCGGAATCAAGGTTCGTGTAGATACGGAGATCGCGGAACGTACGAAGCGTCCGGGCGTCGCTGTAGGCCTGGCGTGGACTCCAGCGGGAGGCGACGTGCTCTTCATCGAGGCGAACAAGATGAAAGGCAAGGGTGGCTTCACCATCACGGGTCAGATTGGCGACGTGATGAAAGAGAGCATGCAGGCCGCTTTGACCTGGGTACGCTCGAACGCTGGTAAGTTCGGCCTGGAAGAAGACTTCACGAAGGACACGGATATCCATATTCACGTTCCAGCGGGAGCGATTCCGAAGGACGGACCTTCAGCTGGCGTTACGATGGCGACTGCACTGGTGAGTCTGCTGACGGACACCCCGGTACACCCGCTCACGGCGATGACTGGTGAGATAACTCTGAGCGGTAATGTGCTGCCGGTCGGAGGCATCAAGGAGAAGTTCCTTGCGGCCAAGCGCGCGGGAGTGCGGGACGTGATTCTGCCTCTGGAGTGCAAGACCCAGGTGGACGAGGACCTGACACCGGATCAGATCGAACACGTGAGGATCCACTACGCTACGCGGATTGAAGAGGTACTGGCGGTCGCGTTGCCTACGACGGTGCAGGAGGAAGCTGAGGATGAGGCAGTGCGCGAAGAGGTTCTTCACGCTACGGCCTAAGGGATGTGGCAGGTATAATTCGGTCGGAGCAATTATGCGCGATACACAGAACGACGAAAAAGAAGGCTAGTAGCGGCTCCACTGAGCGAGAAGTCGATGCTCGTGGAGCCCGGCTGGAATGTTTGTGGCTTCATAGACATAACCATTCCAGCCGGTCTGCTGGTCTTTTCCTTGTGTAAGAGAGTGAGGTCGACCGTTGGTTACGACCTCGCACGAAAGATTCCCTCCGCTGTGATCTTCGAGATAGACCTCGATCCGCACACTCTTTGTTACTTCTGCCGATTTGAATCGGGACTCGAGACGCTCGCTTCCGGTGTTGAAGATCTGCAAGAAGTAACCAGGCCATTTGCAGGAGAGTTGTAGGGTGCGGGGGGGATCGCCAGGTTCGAGACGAGGAAGAAAGTAGATACAGACGCTCTTCTGCCGGGACTGGTTCTCTGTTTGGAGGTAGGTGACAGGTGAGGCTGCAGTGGCGTTGGTGATGTCAGTCACTCGGAACTGGATATCGCTGAGGTACTCCATGGGAGTGGCGTGGTCGGAGGGGATGAAGGAGCTCTCCCAGAAGTGGACCGGTTTGCTGTTGGCCTTCATCTGGTACTCGCGAAGAATATCTGTAGAGAAGTCTTTGCTGATGCGGTAGATGATTCTGGCGCGCTCGATGGTTTTGATGGTGTGGCTGGAGTCGGGTGTCTGCTGTTCGCGGATTCTGGCGGCGGCGTTCATCATGCCGTCGATGCAAGCCTTGGCGCGCCCATTGGACTCTTTGAGGTCGGAGACGGCTTTCTCGTGAGCCGCGACGAGGCCGGCTTCGTTTCCGCGTTGCAGCTTCGCGTGCAGCAGAAGAACGGATAGGGTGAGGAGGCCGGTAATGGCGAGGCCCAGGACGATGAGAAACCAGAGGCGGGGCTCGGGTTCGCCATTCACTTCGTAAACGCCAAACTTAACAAATTTGGACAGGAACTCTGTTCCCTGGGTCGTTCCGTGGACTAGTTCGATGATTACAAAGACGAGGCTAACGCCAAAAAGTGCAGCGCCGGCGACGGTCATTTCATTCAGCTTCCTGAATTTTTCACGAATCTCATTCAGTTCCACGTGGCACCCGTCTTATTGAGATTGTTCGCTTTGGTTGGCAAGAATATCAGATGCCTGAGTTATCGAGGCGGCAGAACAGGAAACACGATGTTGACGATAGGGCATTCAACACTGGCGATTGAAGCGTTTGTGCGAGCGCTGAAGCAGAACGGCGTGGAGACGCTGGTAGACGTCCGGAGATTTCCGGGGTCGAGAAGACATCCGCAGTTTTCGCAGGCGACGTTGTTCGCTTCGCTGAAGACGGTGGGGATTGAGGGAGTGTGGCGCGAAGGCCTGGGAGGACGGCGGAGGGGGCTGCAGGAGAGCGTGAATACCGGGTGGAGGAACGAGAGCTTTCGCGGATATGCGGACTACATGCAGACTCAGGCGTTTGCCGTGGAGATCGAGTGGCTCGCGGGCCTAGCGGAGATAGAGAAGACGGTGGTCATGTGCGCGGAGGCGTTGCCGTGGAGGTGCCATCGGTCGTTAATTGCGGATGCGATGGTGGCGCGAGGGGTAGAGGTGGAGGATGTGTTTGTGAAGCCGGATGGGGAGAGCACGCGAAAGTCGCATGCGTTGACGGCATTTGCCCAGGTGCGGGACGGCAGAGTGTGGTATCCGAAGGAGCCAGTGCTCTTTGGGTAGGCTCCTTCGGAAAGCTACTCAACAGGGCCTTGACGCGATGAAGTGTTCTGGATCCGGGCATCGTAGATTCGCATTTGCCGGACGACGATTTCATTCGCCTTCAGGATCGCTTTCTGCGCCGTGGCATCCAGTTGATCCCAAGTCCTGAAGGTGTCCGTCTGCTGAATCGAGGATGTGTCTATTTGCCCATTTCGATCGACCATGGCGGCAAAGAGGATCTGAACGGACTTCTGGCCTGGTTCAATTTTGACCTGGCGGATGCGGTATCCGATGTCTTTGCAGGCGTCCAAATGCTCTGCATCGCCCATCCCCCAGCTTGTCTGGTTAGCGCGACAGGCCGCAGCGGTCTTGTAGCGAGTGAACAGAGACAGGGTGTAGATTCCCCGGATTTCGAAATCGGAGTAGTTGCGACTGAGCCAGTCGTTTGCTGTGACGTCGGGAATGTAGATTTCGATGTCGTTGTCGGAGGCAAGGAGAAGAGGGGAGCTCCACTGCTGGGTTTCATCGTAGACCGAGATCGGCTTGCCGAAGGGGCCACGCTGGACGACCTGCTGGCCGAAGCTGAGGGCCGGAAAGAGAAGGAGCAGCAGGAGTGCGGCTCTGAAGGTGTGGAAGGATCGACGCGTATGCAAGTCCATGGGGAGTCCCGTTTCTCAGCTCAAATATATAGGGGGAAGATATTCCCTGGCTGCGAAAGTGCGCCGCGCATCGGTAAAAGGCAGGCAATCTTTGGTTGAGTTTGGCTTCGGTTGAGTTTGGGATGTTGCAGGGGTTGAGCCGTCCAACCGCTGTGCTCGCGTGTTCTTTTGGAGATATGAAGGTACGGTTCTTCATTTTGGAGTTCTGTTTGGGCTAGGAGAGAGATGCGGTTTTGGCTTGGAGATTGTCCAGTTCCTTACGAAGCTGGGAGATCACCAGACGTTCCCGGTCATCCTGCTGCTCGCGCTCAGCCACATCGAGAACGCGGCGAAGGCTGGCCATCACGAAGCGGTCTGCGGCGGCATAGATCGCGATGTGGGGCACGGTCTCTTTGAGGACATCCGTCAGATTGGGGGTAGAAAGAACGAGCCGAAGCTCGCCACTTTTGTCCTCACGCATCTCGGAGACTCGCGGCCGCTTGGCGAGGACAGCGATGCCGCTGGCAACCTTGTCGATGCCGTTGACGGCGGTGAAGGGATCGTTGATGCCAGGGGAGAGCGCACGGATGATGACGTCGGTGAGTTGCTGAAACTGGTATCGGATGTCCTGGAGTGGGGTCCGCTCTCCTCCAAAGAGAAAGCAGCCGAGGATGTTGTGTTCAGTCTCTTCCTTGACCTCTCTGGTGCCCCAGAGATGGGCGAGAGGGTCGCCCTGCACCAGATGGTCGCCGGGGGCGGGGGAGAGCTCGATGATGAGGTTGCAGTCGGAGGCGATCTCGAGAAGACGATCGAGATCGAGGGATTGAAGATATCCGGTTCTTGAAGAGGTGAGCGTGAGGCGTTCGCGATGGCGAAAGGCCTCAAAGGCGGGGGTATGGGGAAAAGGGTCTCCGGCCCCGGAGGGGTAGAGGCGCGGGATGGTGTCTTCGAGGTCTTCAGCGATTACGTTGACAATGTGCGAGGCTTGGATGGACGAGGATACGTGGTGAATGAAATAGACCAGAAGGATGAGACTGAAGACCGCCAGAACGATAGCCACGGTGACAGAGATGGCAGGTACGAAGCCGCTGGAGTTGTCGGTTCCGCGAATGGTCCTGACGACGAGGACGCTATAGAGGAATGTCGAGACGAAGGTTCCGAGGAGGATCTGGGTAACTTTGTCGCGCATGAAATTTCGAAGTACGCGAGAGCCGTATTGCTGCGAGGCGATTGAGAGGGCGACGGATGCGAGGGAAAAGGTCACGCTGGCAGCCGTGATCATGGATCCGGCAATCGTGCTCAGAAGGGAACGTGCACCGTCGGGGCCACCTGAGTAGGCCCAAGAGAAGGTTGTATCGACGCCGGGGTCGTAACGCTGATCGATGTACAGAAGGAAGACGGCGAGTGCTCCCGAGGCGAGGAGCATGAGGAGAGGGACGAACCAGAAGTTGGTCTCGAGAACTTCAAGGATCCTGTTCCAACGTGCACGCATGGCCGGTTGGATGCCAGTTTGCGGGACACGGGAAGACAAGGGCCGAACGGCGGCGGCGATGAGGCTGAAGGGTGATGTTCCGGCTGCCGAGACGTCCAACAGGCGGCCTCACGTATTCTTTTCTAGATATGAAGGTGCGGGTTCTTTATTTCGGAGTTCTGAAAGATATGGTTGGCCATCCCAGTGCGGAGATGGATCTACCCTCGGGATCGTCTGTGGGAACGCTGATAGAGATTCACGAAGGGCAAACGGCTGCGATGGGATTCCCGTGGAGGTCGATCGCCGCTGCGGTGAACCGGGAGTACGCGCAGGCCGGGGATCTTCTGCACGATGGAGATGAGGTGGCACTGCTTCCGCCCGTGAGTGGAGGATGGTTATGAAAGTCGAGATCGTGGATGAGGTGATTCCGGCGGCAGAGATTGTTGCGGAGCTGAAGGCCGGAGCCGACGGGGCGGTGTGTGTCTTCGATGGAATCGTGCGGGACAACACGCGCGGTCGCGGGACGCTGCACCTGGATTACGAAGCCTATCGTGAGATGGCGCTGAGCCAGATGCAGGCGCTGGCGCTTGAGGCAGTGACGAAGTTCGGGGTGCGGGATGTTGCTCTGGTCCACAGGCTGGGACGACTGGTTGTGGGTGAGACGAGCGTTCTGGTGGTCGTGGCTTCGGCACATCGCGGTGCTGCCTTTGACGCCTGTCGCTGGCTGATCGACACGCTGAAACGGACGGTTCCTATCTGGAAGAAAGAACAGTTCGTGGATGGAGCAATCTGGGCTGATGGAGAGCCCTTTCCAGAGGGCATAGCCGTTGTTCAGAAAGCTGAGGTGTCGGAGCGATCGGCTGATGGAGAGCCTTCCCCTGAAAGCACAGGCCTTCCTTCCGAGGTGGAGAAGGAGAAGATGTGAAGGGTCTGTTTGGGGTCACGGGATGGTTTCTGGGGGGGATGATGATGGCACAGGCGCCGGTCGTACGCCGGCCACCGATGCAGCCGGTGGAGCCGGATGCAGATCAGCAACAGGCGCCTCCACCGGCGGAGGGAGAGATTCCGACCATCCGTGTACAGTCACGCCTGGTGAACATTGCGGTCAACGTGATGGATAAGAACGGTGCTCCCGTGGGCGGCCTTGGGAAAGATGACTTTCAGATCCTGGAGGATGGCAAGCCGCAGAAGATTGCCTTTTTCGAAAAGGAGTTGTCCGCTCCGCTTTCAGTGGTGCTGGCGATCGATGCCAGCAAGAGTGTTCTGCGGGATGAGCAGCTAGAAAAGACTGCGGCGAAACACTTCGTCAATGCTCTACTACGCGATCAGGATGAGCTGGACCTGATGGACTTCTCCGATAGCGTGCGTGAGATCGTTCCGTTTACGAATCAGAAGAAACAGATCGAAAAGGGATTGAATGAGTTGCAACTCGGAGACGAGACGGCTCTCTATGACGCAATCTATCTGGCTTCGGACAGGCTCTCTCAGACGAGAAACGATGCCGGGCGTCGCCGCGTGGTGGTCGTGATCACGGACGGTGAGGACACTGCCAAGCGATCGCGCTATGGCCAAGCACTGGAACAGGCGCAGCGTGCAGGCGCAATGATTTACTCCATCATCGTTGTTCCTGTTTGGGAGGACGCGGGAAGGAATACCGGCGGAGAACACGCGCTGATCCAGATGGCGAACGATACGGGAGGGAAGTACTTCTATGTCGAAGACAAGAGGGACCTGGAGCCCGCATTTGCCCGCGTCTCAGACGATCTGAGGACGCAATATGTGCTGGGCTATTACGCTCCCCCTCGCAAGGGTGATGGCGCGTTTCGCTCGGTGCGGATAGCTATGAAAGATCCCGCTCTTCAGAGCAAATATCAGCTTCGGCATCGTACCGGATATTACGCGGACGTGCGTTGAGGCTAATCTCATCGCTCTCCGACGCTGAGATCAGGTAATCCGGGGATACGGTATGGCGCGCTGCCGGGTTGTGTCGTAGCAACAGGACAGCATTTAGAGTAGAAGGCGAGAGGATCTGCGTGAATCAATTCGAATTTGCAAACAAGGCCGAGGGGATCGCGCGTGAAGCCGGCGCGCTGCTGAAGAGCTTCTACGAGAAGGGTGTAACGCCGGAGTACAAGGGTGATGTCGACCTGGTCACGGAGGCGGATAAGAGCAGCGAGAAGCTGATAAGGCAACGACTTCAGGAGACTTTTCCGGGCCATGGTATCTACGGCGAGGAAGGCACACGCGACGCTCTGGACAGTGAGTATCGCTGGTATGTCGACCCACTGGACGGGACGACGAACTTCGCGCATGGATTTCCGGCGTTTGCCGTGGTGCTAGGCCTGGAACATCGGCCTGCGGGGCTGAAGCAGGACGAGGACGGTGTCTTGATCGCGGGCGTGATCTACGATCCGTTGCGGAACGAGATGTTCCTCACCGAGCGTGGAAAGGGCGCGTGGCTAAACGGCAAGCAGATCCATGCTTCGAAGACAAAGACGCTACAGGAGTCGCTGACGTCTACGGGCTTTCCGAGCCACAAACGGCATCTGAACCCGAACGCCTATTTCTATTACCAGATCACGTTGCGTTCGCATGGCGTAAGGCGCGCAGGCTCCGCGGCTCTGGACCTGGCGTATGTAGCGTCCGGACGATTGGATGGATTCTGGGAGTTCAACCTGAATCCGTGGGATACGTCGGCGGGCGTCCTGCTGGTTACGGAGGCAGGAGGAACGGTGTCGCATTTTGATGGCGGCAAGTTCACGCTCGACAGCCGCGAGGTGCTGGCGACCAACGGGCTGATCAAGGACGAGATGGTCCACATCTTCAGCGAGATGTTCGCCGGAAGAGAGCTGGATCCAATTCCGACACCTCAGGAGTTTGCAGCGCGTAGAGCGGCTGAAGGCAGATAGCTGGTCGTCCCTGATCGGTTGGTTATGAGTCGCTAGAGATTCAGACTAGCCAAGAGCCGTCATCCTGAGCGAAGCGGAAGAAACCGTTTATTTGCCTGCGGCGTTCATGGTACTCAGGGCTGAATACAGGGATTCTTCCGCTGTGCTCAGAATGACGGATTGGAAGGGTACACCGGAATGAGATCTGCTCTAGCTGGCTACGGAGATCTCTTCCTCGAGTCGCTGCTTCTCAAAGAGGCTGGTGTAGTAGCCGTTGCGGGTGATGAGCTCGTCGTGTGTGCCCAACTCCGCGATGCGGCCATCGACCAGA